>JBATHL010000491.1:0-16006 GCA_049666745.1 Gammaproteobacteria bacterium | reverse complement strand
GTAATGGATTTCAGCCATGACGAGGCGCAGATAGCGAGCGCCATGATCGAGCACAGCGACAAGGTTTTGTTAGCGGTCGATGCTTCGAAGTTTGACCGGGTTGCCCCATTCGTCGTGGCGCCATTTGACCGGATCGATACCCTGGTCAGTGACCAGGTACCGGGCGGCGCCCTGGCCCGCGCACTGGATGGCGCACAGGTCGAGGTAATCTGCTGACGCTGGAGCAGTAATCGAGTCAGGAAAATAAAAAATCCAGATCGGCTTTATCTGGAAAAAAACAACAAAATAAGGGGGAGCGAAGACAGTGCCCAGGTTTATCGTCAACTACGTCAAGGTGATCGACTACCTGTCGACCAAGGTTGGGCGCGTGGCCATGTATTTGATTTTCGTGATGATCGGTGTCCTGCTGCTGGACGCCGTCACCCGCAACATCATCAACATTCCGCTTTCCTGGTGTATCGAAATGGCGCAGTTCACGATAACCGCCTACTACATCGTCGGTGGCCCCTACTCGATGCAACTCGACAGTCACGTACGCATGGACCTGCTATATTCACGCTTCTCGCCGCGCAACCAGGCCCGACTCGACTGTTTCACCGCCCTGTTCCTGGTGATCTACCTGGTTTGCCTGCTGGTCGGTGCAATATCGAGCACTATGTACGCGATCGAGTACGACCAACGCAAGTTCTCGATGTGGAATCCCTCGATGATTCCGATCAAGGTCATCATGGTATGCGGCATCATACTGATGATACTGCAGTCCATTTCTATCTTTTTCAAAGACCTGGCCAAGGCACGGGGAAAAGAGCTGTCATGAGTTACGAAGCCATCGCCATCTTCATGTTTATTTCGATGATGCTGATGCTGCTGACCGGCCAGCGCGTGTTCGCGGCAATCGGCATCGTCGCTTCGCTCGCCGCGCTCTTGCTGTGGGGCGATAGCGCAATCGAAATGCCGTTCAACGCCGCTTTCAAGCTGTTCAACTGGTACCCGCTGCTAACCCTGCCGCTGTTCATCTACATGGGCTATATCCTCTCCGAATCGGGCATTGCCGACGACCTGTACGCGATGTTTCACGTCTGGATGGGCGGTCTCAAGGGCGGTCTCGCGGTCGGCACCATCCTGCTGATGGTGGTAATTTCTGCGATGAACGGCCTCAGCGTTGCCGGCATGGCGATCGGCGCGACCATCGCGCTGCCGGAGATGCTGAAACGGAACTACGACAAGATCATGATCACCGGGGTCGTACAGGCCGGCAGTTCGCTCGGCATCCTGGTACCTCCGAGCGTGGTGCTGGTGCTGTACGGCATGATCGCGCGCCAGCCCGTGAGCCAGCTGTGGCTCGCCGGCGCGATCCCGGGCCTGATGATGGCAACGCTGTTCATTATTTACATCGTCGTGCGCTGTCATTTTCAACCTCACCTCGGGCCGACGGTGTCGAAAGCGGAACGCGACATGCCGATGACAGAAAAGCTCAAGCTGCTGCGCGCCGGCATCACCCCGTTCCTGATTTTCTTTTTCATGACCGGCCTGTTCGTCATGGGTGTTACCAGCCTGGTGGAAAGCTCGGCGGTTGGCGCCACGGCGGCCACGATCGCGGCCCTGGTACGCAGGCGCCTGAATCGCAAGGTCATGGAAGAAACCATTCGCAAGACGCTCGCTATTTCCTGCATGTTTATGTGGGTCATACTCGCGGCACTCGGCTTCGGAGCGGTGTTTGATGGTATCGGCGCGGCACGCGCGATCGAATCACTGTTCATCACCAACTGGAACCTGACACCCTGGGAAGTGCTCATCATGATGCAGCTTTCCTACCTGGTGATGGGCATGTTTCTCGACGACACAGCGATGCTGGTCATCGTCGCGCCGCTATACGTACCGTTGGTCAAAATTCTCGGTTTCGATCCAATCTGGTACGGCGTGCTGTACACGATCACCTGCCAGATCGCGTACATGACGCCACCGTTCGGCTACAACCTGTTCCTGATGCGCGCGATGGCGCCGCCCGAAATCACCTTGATGGATATCTATCGATCGATTATTCCTTTTGTCATGGTCATGACGCTCGCACTGGTCCTGGTCATGGTTTTTCCGCAGATTGCCATGTGGTTGCCTCAATATGTTCGTTCTCAATGACAACAGGGCGACCGTGGCCAGTCGGCGTGAAAATTTAACCGCAGTACAACCTTAGGAGCCTGAGAAAATGAAAGAAGATAACAAACCATCCAAACCACAGGACGACAGCCGCCGAAGTTTCGTCAAAAAAGTCGGTGCCGGCACGGCGGGTATACTGGCGGCGGGGACCGCGCCCTATGCCTACTCGGCGAGCAACCCGATCAAGTGGCGATTGCAAACCTACTCCGGCGCACCGCTCGGCGCGCACGTCATCCTGCCGCAGATAGAAGCCTTCAACAAGGCGGCGCACGGTCGCATGGAGATCGAACTCTATTACGCCGACCAACTGGTGGCGACCGACGAATTGTTCCGCGCGATGCAAAACGGCACTATCGACGCGGTACAAAGCGACGATGCCACCATGGCCTCGCCAGTCGACATCAGCGTGTTCGGCGGCTACTTCCCGTTCTCCACGCGCTACAGCCTCGACATGCCGGTGCTGTTCAAGTATTACGGCCTGGACGAGATCTGGGCGGAAGCCTATGGCGAAGTCGACAACGTCGAGTGGATAAGCGCCGGCGCCTGGGATCCGTGCCACATCTTCACCAAGGATCCAATCAATTCGATTGCCGACATGAAGGGCAAGCGCGTGTTCGGCGTGCCGACTGCCGGTAAATTCCTGTCGCGCTACGGCCTGATTCCGATCACCCTGCCCTGGGACGACATCGAAGTCGCGATCCAGACCGGCGAACTCGACGGCGTGGCCTGGTGTGGATTCACCGAGGCCTACGAGGTCGGCTGGGCGGATGTCTGTAACTATGCCCTGCTGAACAACGTAACCGGTGCCTGGTGTGGTTCCTACTTCGCCAATTCGAAGAGCTGGGCCAAGCTGACACCGGACCTGCAGGCTCTGTTCCGCATGTCCTGCAACGACTCGCACTACTACCGCCAGGTCTGGTACTGGGGCGGCGAGGCCGACTTGCGCGTCAACGGCAAGAAGATGGAGCTGACCACGATTCCCGCCAATGAATGGGACCAGGTTGTCGCTGATTCAGCCGAGTTCTGGGATGAACTGGCCTCGATCAGCCCGCGTACGGCCAAGGTGGTAGCGGCCTACAAGAAATACGCGGCGGTCATGGAAAAAGCGGGCGTACCTTACCGTTATTCCTGAAACTTCCACTATATCGAGGCAATCAAACGGTGGTGCCCCAGGCACCACCGTTTTTTTGTGCGAGCGAAAAATGCGTTGTTTCATTGAATACAGACGCAGTGCAGAGCTGGCCGCTCATTCGATCAGTGCCACCGCGAGGTTGGCCAGTGGCGTCGCCAGCGCACCATATTCGAAGGCCTTGCGGCTGGACGCGTTGCCATCAACGGCGCGTTTGAGCACCCCCTGTAAAATTGCCGCGAAACGAAAAAAACCGAACACCAGGTAAAAGTTCCAGTCGGGTATGCCTGCCAGACCGCGACGCTCGCAGTACTGGGCGACATATTGCGCTTCGTTCGGGATGCCCAGCGATTCCCGGTCGACGTCGCCGAAACCCGGAATCACGCCGTCCCTGGCCATCCGCCATTGCATGCATTGATAGGCAAGATCCGCGTAGGGATGGCCCAGCGTCGATAACTCCCAGTCGAGCAATGCCCTGGCCCTGCTGCCAGTTGTCTCGAAGATGATATTGTCCATGCGATAGTCACCGTGGATAAGGCTGACCTTGCCATCGTCCACGGGCATGTTTTGCGGCAGCCACTCGATCAGTTTGTCCATCGCCGGGATCGGGTCGATCTCCGTGGCGCGATACTGACCGCTCCAACGACTGATCTGTCGCTCGAAGTAGCTGCCGGGCCGGCCGAAATCCTCGAGTCCCGCGGCGGCTACATCGACATCGTGCAGGGCCGCGAGTACACGGTTCATTTCGTCATAAATAGCTCCGCGTTGACCGGTGTCGAGGTCGGGCAGAGTCGGATCCCAGTAAATACGCCCCGGTTCAAAACTCATGACGTAAAACAGGCTGCCGATGATACTGCGATCCGCGCACAGGTGAATGGCTCTGGCGACCGGCACCTCGCTGCCCTGCAAGGCCTTGATGACACGGAACTCCCGGTCAACCGCGTGCGCAGACTTGAGCAGTTCACCCGGTGGCTGCCGTCTTAGCACGTATGGCCCGGATTCGGTATCCAGCAAATAGGTCGGATTCGACTGACCGTCACTGAATTTCTCGGCGACTTTGAGCTTGCCCATTTCGTGAACATGAGTCTGCAGATACCTGCCAAGCGTGCCGAGATCGAGCGGTTCGTCTGCCATCAGGATACTACTGGTTATAGCGTTCGATGATCTGTTTACCCAGCGCCATCTGATGCACCTGGTCGGGTCCGTCCGCCTGACGACACCAGCGCGCGTAGTTAAACGCTTCAGCAAGGAAGTAATCCCGGCTCAGCCCGCCCGCACCGTGCATTTGCATACAGCGATCAATAATGTTCTGCACCATTAGCGGGACGCTGGTCTTGCAGGCGGCGATCAGATCTCGTGACTGCCGGGCGCCGACCTGGTCCATATGTTGGCAGGTCTTCTGTACCAGCAAACGTCCCATCTCGATTTCGGCAAAGCTTTGCGCAATGTCTTCACGCACCGACTGGTGTTGACTCAGCCTGCGCCCAAATGTGCTGCGTGTTTCAACGCGTTGGCAGGAGATTTCCAGTGCCCGCTGTGCGGCGCCAATCAGGCGCATACAGTGATGCATGCGTCCCGGACCAAGCCTGCCCTGGGCAATTTCGAAGCCGCGCCCGGCGCCGAGTAAGACGTTATCTGCGGGCACCCTGACCTGGTTGAAGCTGATCTCGGCATGGCCAATGGGTGCGTCATCGTAACCCAGCGTGGTCAAGGCACGCAGGATTTCGACCCCGGGCGTATCTTTCGGCACCAGTAACTGGGTTTGCTGCCGGTGCCGGTCCGGGTTGTCGGTATCGGACTTACCCATCACGATTATAATTTTTGTCAGTTCGTTCATCGCTCCGGTGATGAACCACTTGCGGCCATGCAATATCCATTGATCACCGTCGAGTACCATGCTCAGTTCGATATTGGTCGCATCACTCGACGCGACCTGCGGTTCAGTCATTGCGTATGACGAGCGAATCTCTCCGGCGAGCAATGGTTGCAACCATTTCTGTTGCTGCTCCGGGGTGGCGTATTTCATCAACACTTCCATGTTGCCGGTGTCCGGTGCATTGCAATTGAACACTTCAGCCGACCACAGCACCCGACCCATCATTTCCGCCAGCGGGTAATAATCGAGGTTGCTGAGCCCGCCGTGATCACTGAAACCGGCCTGGGCTTCAGGTATGAAAAGGTTCCACAGCCCGGCAGCTTTTGCCTTTTGCTTCAGCGTTTCCATCAATGGCAGCGGCGCAAACCGGTTTTGCGCATTTTGTAGCTGTTCGGCGTAGCTGGCTTCATTAGGATATATGTCCTGTTGCATAAATGTCTGCAGCTGTTGCTGAAACTTTCTAGATTTTTCAGAGTAATCAAACATCTCGGGGCGAGCTCGAAAAGCACATGGGAGCATGAATTATATGCCGGCTGCATCATTCTTGACATGAATATTAGCCGGGGGAGCGCTAACGTCCAATCACAATCTCTGGTTTTAACGGTACGCTATGACCGGGCCCGGTTTTCCGTGGTACAGGAAAAGTCGAGTGTTTATACTTCATCTGAACACGCAGATATCGCGGTATAACGCGCAACAGGATGACAAGGGAGAAAAGTATGCCTTCGAAACGACTGCAAGACAGGGTTTGCATTGTAACCGGGGCTGCCTCGGGTATAGGTCGGGCTATTGCTATCCTGTTTGCCCGCGAGGGCGCACAGGTCGTTATCCTCGATCCTCGAACCGATCCCGTCGAAGGCGGTGAAACTACACTGGACTGTATTCAACGGGCCGGTGACAAGGCAAAGGCTTACCCGGTAGATGTATCGATCTGGGATGAGCTTGACCAGGCGGTAAGTGCAACTATCCAGGAGTATGGCGCATTGCATGTCATGGTGAATAACGCCGCCATTTATACCGGCACCAATTTGCTGGAAACCACGCAGGCAGACTGGGACAAGGTAATGGCGGTCAATCTGCGCGGTGTTTTCAATGGCTGCAAACGCGCTGTACAGCAAATGCTGACCCAGCAACCGCTAGCAGAAGCTCGCGGACGAATCGTGAATATATCCTCCCAGCACGGCATGATTGCCTGCCCCGGAGATATCGCCTACGGGGTCAGTAAAGCCGGTTCGGTTTATATCACTCGACAGATTGCAGCAGACTATGCCGCCCGGGGAATTGTCTGTAATGCCGTGGCCCCGGGCAAAATCCTGACCGGGCGCACCGATGCGATCGACGAGGACTCGATGCGTTATTCACGCTCGCGGACGCCCATGGCGGGACCCCCGCTAGGCCGACTGGGCAAGCCTGTGGATGTTGCCAATGCCGCCCTGTTCCTGGCCAGTGACGAGTGTACCTATGTCAATGGTGCTAACCTGATGGTAGACGGCGGCTGGACGGCGGCCTGAGTACACACTGATTACCTGATAAAAATATTTTTGCAGCGGGAAATGGCATACGGACTTGGATATAATCTCACTGGCTGCCATCATAGCTCCTGGCAGAAAACCTGAACTATTTTTGGAAAGTATTCTTGACACTGAATCAAATTAAATCGGCTTTGTACGCGCTTATTTTGACGAATAAGTACGGTTTTAGATTGAGATATGTGAGCGATCCCGAAGAAATCACCAGGCTTCGACTCGAGTATTCCGAAGTTCTGCTGTCGAAGTTAAATATTGGCGTCGAGGTTATCGGCGGGGAGAAGATTAAGCAGGGCGGCCAGTATCTGGTCCTCTCCAATCATCGCAGCATTATCGATCCCCTGATCGTCGAAATCGCGTTCAAGAACAAAGGCATTCACAGTCTCTGGATCGCCAAGAAAGAACTGTTCAATTCGTTTTTCTTCGGCGCATTCACACGTAATTCCGGAAGCATATTACTGGATAGAGAATCCAGCCAGATGGGCTCATTCTTCAACGACATCAAGGCGGCAGTTGCACAGGGGCACTCTATCAGCGTATTTCCCGAAGGTTCGCGCAATAAAGAAGATACGCCCCTGGCCGAATTCAAAAAAGGCTCGCACATCATCGCCGTGAAAAACAAGTTGCCGATGTTACCGGTGTTTATCAGGACCAATGCCAATGCCGTGTTAATGGAATCAATAAAGTACGCTACCAAAGACCTCGAAGTGACGATCGAAATCGGCGATGTGATTGACTACAAAGACCGCTCCAGAACGCTGCAAGAAGCTTACAAGCATCAATTTAATCTTTAACCTGACGCGTCGCTGAGCCTAATCGGGTAAGAGTCGGGAGGGTTTAGCCACTCCTCCGGGACAAGTATTCCGTCTTGCCTAGAATGCGATTTCGTCTTCAATCGCTGCGATCCCTGCGGCGGCACATAAATCGTCCAGTTCACCACCGGGAGCGCCGGAAACACCAATTGCACCTACCAGGGAGCCGCCCGCGTCGATGACCATACCGCCACCTATCATCAATGCATCGGTTACCTGACGCACGCCTGCCTGGGGTTGTCCAGGAGCGGTTATTTCTAGCATGTCGGTAGTATTGGTACGAAAACTGGTCGCAGTCCAGGCCTTGCGCCTTGCTGTTTCAGGGGTATGCGCCCCGGCATACCGATCACGCAGCATCACCTGCAGAATACCCATGCGGTCAACCACGGCCACGGCAACCTGAAACCCCTCCGCCCTGCACTTCTCCAGCGCCGCCGATGCGGCCTGTAACGCTGTTTCCGGTGTTAGTACCTGGATGCTGAACAGCGCATGTTCTTCAGCGCGCGCCGGACCCAGGGTTAACGCTATACTCAAAGCAGTCATCATCAGCCATTTCATCGATATCTCCTCACTTTCTGGTTACAAGGTAAAAAGGATACACCTTGTCATCATGGAACATGACTGGACAAACAGGTTTGCTTGATCCAAATCAAAATCTAGCTGGCGCTTGCGTCTTCGTCGTAATACCTGTTGCGTCAACAGGCAGGTAATATCAGATCAGGCGTAACCTCGCAGCAGGTACTCGACGAGGGTCCGGGCAATTTGATTATCCGGATTATCGGCACCGTACAATACGATTGAATATTCCGGCAGCTCCGGTAGTTGACCGCCGTGATCTATGGCATCGCGACTGGAACTCTTGTCGCTTTCCAGTCCAGCGTAAACACACAGATCAGCTGAAGTCATCGCTTCACTGGCGCCCGCGTCCAGCGAGGCAACAATATCAATCCATTTAAGACCCGCGTCATCCAGCGTTTTCGTGACCCCTGCCCGAAACGCGCAATTTTTTGCGAAACCCAGCGGCAAGGGTCGTTTTTTCCAGGCGTTGCCATCTTTTGCACCGATCCATACCAACGACTGCGTACTGATCACCTTGCCACCCTGACCGGGCGTTTTTTCAGTGGTCAGTACCACATCATGCAAACCCTGTTCGAATTCGCTTCTGAGGGTAACCGTCTGCGACGAGGAAAACCTGATTTGTACACGTGGATAATCGCGGTTGAATTCTTTCAGGATACTGGGGATATGAGGGTAAATCACGTCACCAGGCGCTCCAAGCCGGATTTGCCCCTCGTAGTCGGCCGAAGTCAGGCGCCCCATTGCCTCGTCATTCAAGGCCAGCATTTGATTGGCGAAGTTCAATAGCTGCTCGCCCTCGTTGGTTGGGGACATGCCGTGTGCGGAGCGTTCAAACACGCTCAAACCGAGACTGTTTTCCAGACGTTTGATCTGCATACTGATGGCGGACTGGGTCATGAACAGGCGACTCGCGGCGCGCGTCATGCTGCCGGTTTCGGCGATCGTGACAAAGCTGCGCAAGGTGCCGAGATCGAGATTACGAAGGCGGTTTTGGGTCATCATTTTTTGTGAAGATACTTATCAAAAATATTCGTTTTACTTATACCCGTAAATTCAACTATAGTCAATATTCGTTAAGTAAATGCATTATTCATTCACAATTATTGATAGGAGATATTATGACTACTTATTCTGGAAATTGCTCCCGGAGCCTCGCTGGAGAATCCGTTGGAGTCCTCGATACCCTGTTTGAGAAATTCTGTATCTGGATGAAAAATCAACTACTTAAAATCAGAATTCATCAGGAACGCCGGCAGCTGCAATCGATGTCCGAGGCTATGCTGAAAGACCTCGGTATTAGTCGGGCCGATGCAATGCGGGAAGCGCAGCGTACTGATCTGCCCACAGCGCGGTTAACCAATCGGTAACCGCGGTAACCTCCTTTAAAATCTGAATCCACCGGTTCCTGCGGAACCGGTGGATGATCAGGCTCCATTTCAGGCACGTATTTTGTGCGCTTTAATTCTCCGCCCTGATGCAAACAATCAGGCTTGTCATCCGCCCACCAGAAAGATTTCCCACCACCTTTTATCTGTGGTCAAATACCTGTCCCGGGTATATGGAAAAATCTCGATGCCCGGTAACCATACAATACAATAATGACAACCCATCCTGAGGAGGAGCGGAATGAAAATCATTCGAAACCTCGCCGTTGCAGCAATGGCGACCTTGCTGAGCATTGGCAACATCAACGCTGCTGAAATTGAATCAATTCATTTCTTAATTCCCGGCGGCGCCGGTGGCGGCTGGGATGGTACCGCTCGCGGCACCGGTGAGGCTTTGACCAAATCGGGCATTGTCGAAAAAGCTTCCTACGAAAACATGTCTGGCGGTGGTGGCGGCAAGGCAATCGGTTTCTTGATCGAGAATGCCAATTCGAATCAAAACACCCTGATGGTCAACTCCACGCCCATCGTGATTCGCTCACTGGTGGGACGCTTTCCGTATAATTTCAGAGACCTGACCCTGATCGCCGGCACCATCGGCGACTACGCTGCATTTGTCGTCAACAAGGATAGTCCGTTCAATTCCTTCAAGGACCTGGTCAAAGCTTTTCGCAGCAACCCCAGAGACGTAGCGATCGGCGGTGGATCGGTTCCCGGCGGGATGGATCACCTGGTTGCCGGGCTGGCTATACTGGCCGCCGGCCAGGACCCGACCAAGGTCAAGTACATTCCTTATGACGCCGGCGGTAAAGCCATGGCAGCACTGCTATCGGGCGAAATCAAGGCGCTATCGACAGGCTTCTCGGAAGCGGTCACCATGGCCAACGCCGGGGAAGTCAAAATCATAGCGGTTACCTCGGCGGAACGGGTTGATGCCTACAAGGACGCACCTACGCTCAAGGAACAGGGTTACGATGCCGAGTTTGTCAATTGGCGCGGTTTTTTCGCGGCCCCGGGCTTACCGAAAGACAAGGCCGAGGCATACCGTAAAGCGCTCGCCGACATGTACAGCACACCAGAATGGGAAGCCGTGCGCGCAAGAAACGGCTGGGTTAACATCTTCAACCCGGGCAGCGAATTCGCCAGCTTCCTCGAAAACCAGGAAAGAGAGATCAAGAACATGATGGTCAAACTCGGTTTTCTGTAAGCATTTGTCAACCGATCGGGGCGGCGCAGCGCCCCGATACCCCTGCTTAAACCTGAAGAGATTTCCCCATGGCACTGGACAAGTGGATTGCAATTGCATTCTTAGTCATTTGCATTGTTTACGGTTACGCCGCCTATAACTATCCGTTATTGCCATTCGAACGCAACATGGTATTTCTACCTAATACGATGCCGATGGTATTGAGTGCCCTGGGCGCGTTTTTCGCCCTGCTCATTCTGCTTGCGCCCAGCCCGAAAGCAGATGCCGAAGGCGACGCGCTGGGAAATATCAATCTTGGAAAGTGGCGCGAGTACAAGGTTGGACAGGCTCTCGGCCTCATTGCGCTGATGATTGCTTACGCGCTCGCTTTGCGACCCGTCGGCTTTATTGCCGCGACTACCCTGTTTCTGGTTGGTGCCGGCTGGACCCTCGGCGAACGCAAGCTGGTGACTATGATCGGCGTGGCGCTGGTTGGCGCCCTGTGCATCTGGTACCTGGTGCAGGAAGCCCTGGGGATTTTCCTGCGACCCCTGCCATGGTTTCTGAGCTAAGGAGATTCTGACATGCTAGAAGGTGTTCTGCTTGGCCTGGAAACAGCTTTGTCATTTAAAAACCTGCTGCTGGTCGTTGCCGGATGCCTGGTTGGCACCCTGATAGGTATGCTGCCCGGACTCGGTCCGATGTCGATCATCGCGATCATGATTCCGGTGGCAATTACCCTGGGTGATCCCTCGGCAGCACTGATACTGCTGGCCGGTGTTTACTACGGCGCTATTTTCGGCGGTTCGACCTCTTCAATTCTAATCAATGCTCCGGGGGTAGCCGGTACCGTCGCGACCTCCTTCGATGGCTACCCGATGGCACGCCAGGGTAAGGCCGGCAAGGCACTCACCATCGCCGCTGTCAGTTCGTTCACCGGCGGCACCGTAGGCGCGATCCTGTTGATGGGATTTGCACCGATCCTGTCATCGGTCGCACTGCTGTTTCATTCGGCTGAATACTTCGCCATGATGATCGTCGGTCTCTCCGCAATCGCTGCGTTCGCAGGTACCGGCAAGGTCACCAAGGCCCTGATGATGACCGTAATCGGCCTGATACTGGCTACCGTGGGCGAATCGGCGCTGTTCAACGCACCGCGCTTTACCATGGGATTAACAGATTTACAGTCCGGGTTCAGTTTCATCACCCTGGCGATGGCCCTGTTCGCCCTGCCGGAGGCGCTCTACCTGGTGCTCGACCCCAGGCGAGCGGAATCGGATGGCAAGAATGAAGCCATCAAGGACTTGCGCATAACCCGCGCAGAAGCCCGCGCCATCGCCCCCGTGGTTGCACGTCAGTCGGTACAGGGATTTCTCATCGGCGTGATGCCGGGAGCTGGCGCGACACTGGCGTCGTTTCTCGGTTACGCGGTCGAACGTAATATCGCTAAAGGTGAGGAACAGGAAGAATTTGGCAAGGGGTCGATCAAGGGACTGGCTGCGCCGGAAACCGCCAACAATGCAGCCTGTACAGGATCATTCGTGCCCCTGTTAACGCTGGGCATACCCGGGTCCGGCACCACCGCAATTTTACTCGGCGCCCTGATCGCGCTGAACGTAAACCCGGGACCACGGTTGATGATCGATAATCCTTCGGTGTTCTGGTCGGTCATCATTTCAATGTACATTGGCAACGCCGTGCTGTTGATTCTCAACCTGCCGCTGATTCCTTATATTGCCAGGTTACTGACGGTACCGCGCAACTACCTGATCCCGTTCATCCTGTTCTTTACCATGGTCGGCGCCTACATCGGGCAGAACAATGCTACCGAATTGCTGCTGCTGGTCGGGCTCGGGGTTTGTGCAACCATACTGCGTTTCGCGGATTATCCCCTGCCGCCGTTACTCATCGGTTTCATTCTCGGCGGTATGATGGAAAATAATTTTGCCCGCTCGGTGAACCTGACCGACGGGATCGCCTTTATGTACGAACGTCCGATGACCTTATGCCTGCTGATTTTCGGGCTGCTCCTGATCTTCGTGCCTGCCTATCGACGCCGTCGAGCCAAAGCATTACAAAAGGGCGTCGCGCTCGGAGATTAGGAATTGTCAGGGCGCGGGAAGCAATCCGCGATGATAGATTCTTGGACTCGCCAGCCCGCTTAACCGTTTACCAGCTCATGTCGACGTTGCCGTTTATTGGCAACCCCGTCACTGGACACGATTTCGAGCCTGCGGCTATCGAAATCGATAGCGCCTTTCTGTCCTGACAGTTCGAAATCTGCATCGAGCGCCTGTCGAACCTGGTCGGGTCGCAGTTTTAGCTGCTCGGTTAAGGCGATAAACAGCAGCGCGAACAATCTGCGCAGCGAAATCTTCCAGCTACTTCCCGCAATTTCATAAAGGGTATCGCTGAGTTCGATGAAGTTGTGAAAGGGTCGTTGTGCCAGCAGCAACGGTAGCGTGTTTTTGAAGCGGCCCGAGTTGCCGATCATATCCCAGAATCGGGCAAAGCGGTTGACACGCTGCATGGTGGCAAAATCGATGTCACGAGTGCTGAGAATGTTATACGGCGCCGCGGGATTGTAACGCAACTGGAATGCCTCGTTGTGTCGGTTGAGCGGGGCTCCGCGCAGCCGCTTCAGAATTCCCAGCTGGATTTCCTGCGGATTCAGCGCCACCAGCTGATCGAAACTGAAGGCAAAATTATTCAGTGTATCCCCGGGCAGACCGAAGATCAGGTCGGCGTGAATATGTGCACCGGTGTTTTCGCGCAACCACTTCAGGTTAGCGCAGGTCTTGTCGTTACTCTGCTTGCGGCTGATGGTTTGCTGGATCTCGGGGTCAAAGGTTTGCACACCAATTTCGAACTGCAACGACCCGGGCGGAAACTGCGCCAGAACCTGTTTGAGTTTTTCCGGCAGGTGGTCAGGAATGACTTCAAAGTGCAGGTACAGGTCATCGCCCATCCGCTCGAGGAAGAATTCCAGGATCGCGATGCTGGTACTGACCTTCAGGTTGAAGGTACGGTCAATGAATTTGAAGTTGCGCGCACCCCGTCGATACAAATCATCCATCGCATCGAGAAAGCGCTGTAATTCAAATGGGCGTGCAGTTTTATCCAGCGATGACAGACAGAATTCGCACTTGAATGGACAGCCACGCGAAGCCTCGACGTATATCAATCGGTTGCGAATATCCTCAGCATCGTACCAGCTATACGGTAGTTCGAGCTCATCAAGATCGGCCGCTTTGCCGGCGATGATGTTTGACGCCATCGGCTTACCGCAGAGCAGGTCTCTACACAATTGAGGGAAGCTGATTTCACCCGGACCCGTAATGATGTAATCCACCTGTTCGGCGAGCGCCGGTAAATCATCGGCAAAGCTGACTTCGGGGCCACCTACGATAACCATGACTTCGGGCGCCACCTGTTTCAACAATTCGATCACCCGGGTGGTTTCGCTAACGTTCCAGATATAAACACTGAAACCTATTATTTTCGGACTTTGCTCGAGCAACTGTTCGACAATGTCGACAGGCCGTTGCTGAATCGTGAACTCCCTGATCTGCGCCTGCGCCTGCAGCTCGCCGAGGTTGGCAAACAGATATCGCAACGCGAACGCACAGTGCATATAGCGAGCATTCAGGGTAGCCAAAAGAATTTTACTATTCATGCGGAATGATCTTCGTCTCGGTACGCTTCAGGCTGGCGGCACAAGCACCAGTTTACCGGTGAATTTCTTGGCCAGAAACTGTTCCTGTGCGGTAGCGATTTCATTTAATGGAAAAGTTTGTGCGACCAGGGGTTTGATTTCATCGGCTTCGATATAACCGACCAGATTTTCAAACACGATGTCATCCTGAAAGGTGCAACCAATGAGCGTCAGATCCTTGAGGTACAGGGTTCTGACGTCGAGTTCAACCAGCGGTCCTGCGATGGCGCCCGCGGTCGCATAACGCCCGCCCCGCCTGAGCACATCGAGCAGTGATGGCCAGGCTTCCCCGGCGACGAGGTCGATAACGACATCGACGCTGTCCCGACCGGTGGCTGCAACCAGATCGGCATTCCTGTCGATCACTTCATCCGCTCCGATGGCAATTAGATCACCGGCCTTAGTTGCACTCGCCACAGCAATGACGTAAGCACCACGTCGCTTCGCGAGCTGAACGGCAGCCGACCCTACACCGCCGGAGGCACCGGTCACCAGGATCCGTTCGGCACCCACCGCGGCACGGTGCAGCATATTTTCAGCAGTCGAGTAAGCGCAGGGAATCGAGGCAAGTTCGGCATCCGACCAGTCGCATTCGACTTTATAGGTCTCTCGCGCCGGTGCTTTTACGAACTGCGCGAAAGCGCCGTCGCATTCCGAGCCGAGCGTCCAGCATTCGAAGGGCCGGTAATCGACGTAACTGCGTAACATGTTGCGCACGATTACGCGTTCCCCGATTCGTGAGTTCTCGATATCGTCACCCACCGCCACAATAAAACCACAACAATCCGCACCCTGTATACGCGGGAATTCCATCGGCACACCGGACCAGGTGGCATCGTCAGCATCGACCTCGTCGAAGCCTTCCGCACCACCATTGCTGGTCGCGTCGCTGACTTTTTTCGAGTACCAGCCAATGCGCGTATTAATGTCGGTATTATTGACCCCGGCCGCGGCGACACGAATCAGTACCTCCCCGGCCGAGATTTCTGGCAACGGTACGTCTTCGCGATACTGCAAGACCTCGATCCCGCCGTGCCCGGTAAGATAGACCGCGGTCATTATTGATGGTAGTTCTGCGTTCATGTGGCTCCAGGTTTGTCGGTACTCAGCATGGGCGATTTCAGGTCGGTCCTGGTTAGATTGGGCCGAGTATATCGCATGCAAATTGCGGCTCAACAATAGTTGTTAGACTGAATACGCCCCAGGCTATCACCGACGGCATCCGAAAAACCTGGCCTGCAGGCAAAACCGCGATGTAATCTGGAGTTTCCAGAAGAAAGCTAATAGTGAATTCTGCTAATATTACGCTTGCGTTACCGAGCCCAGCTTACGAGCTGAGTAAAGGCTTCGCGGGAGGGCTGCCCTGCGGCCCTTTTTACTTTCTTCGTGTAAATCTCCTGAATGCTTTCCTGTGGGCTCGCTGCAGGCCATATAAATCCGGGGCCTGCCTGTAATCGAGAATACCTGGCCGCTGGAGTGGAAGGGATAACTATTTCAATAAAGTTTCGCTTAACCTGGATTGAGGGTCCACAAGACCATCAATGACGTTAAAGTGGTGTTGACCCGGTGCGCAATGAAGCGCGGTCTTTAGGCCGAAACCGGTCCAGATGTTGGCCAGCAATTCTGACTGGCGCACAAATTCAG
>JBATHL010000490.1:0-4056 GCA_049666745.1 Gammaproteobacteria bacterium | reverse complement strand
CTACTCAATAGCGAATTCCAGATTGATTGGTGTAACGAACCAGCGAAGTACCTGCTCAACCTGCGCTCACCCCAGGACCTCGGTTACAAGATCAATAACCTGATACGCGATCCAGCCTTCCTGGCTTACCTGAAAAGTCCGGATGACAGGGAATATATCGAAATTCAGTCACCGGTCGATGGAGACATCAGCATCCAGGTCAAACTGGTCTCGTTTGGAGGAAACCAGTCGCTGTTGATTGCCAGAAATATAAGCGACCAGAAACAATTACAGGAAAGCCTGAAAAACTTTGTCGCCAACGCTTCGCACGAGTTGAAGTCGCCATTGACCATTATCTCGTGGCATCTTGAAATGCTCGATGCCGAGAAAAGGCTCAGCGACACCGGCAGGCGTTCGCTGCAGACCGCGCAACGCCAGGCCGAACGCATGCATGACCTGATCAAGGGGCTGTTGTTGCTATCGCAGGTGGAAAGCTACCGCCTGGCACCGGACGAGGGAGACCGGGTTTCAATTACCGGGCTAATGGTCAACGTAATGGCGGCGCTCGAAAAATATGCGGACAAGGACCGCGTGAGCCTGGATCATCCGGAAAACCTGTTTTTGCTCGGCGTCAATATAGAGCTTGAAGGAATCTGTATCAACCTCGTAGAAAACGCACTTAAATATTCCAACCCCGGTACACCTATCCAGGTTAAGTGGGTCGAAAGCTTCCGCGGTGAGTACGTGTTCAGCGTTGAAGATCAGAGTCCCGGCATCGAATCGGCAGACATCCCGAAACTCACCAAACGCTATTATCGTGGTGGAAAAAGCAGGGCCGAAACGACCGGTTCGGGGCTTGGTCTCGCGATTGTACAGCATGCTGCGACCAAGCACGGGGCGACATTTCAGATTGAAAGTGAACCCGGTAAAGGCAGCTGCTTCAGCGTAACCTTCCCCAGCTATCGCTGTTTACACGAGCAAAGACAGACCGCCAGTGTTATTAAATTGGCTGACTACTAGAAACCAAAAAAGAATCAATCTCTGGCAACCCGGCATTTCGCGCTGCTCGCAGGCGGCACCGCAACGGTGACCATCTGGTCTGAAATCGAACTCAATCAATATTTTTAACGTAAATATCAATTTGAATGACTATCGGGTTTTCTGTAACACGAATGTAACATTTATCGAATTTAATGAGGTGGCTCAATTGGAGCTGATGTTCAGAAGTTGAATATTTAAATCCCTGAACGTGCTTTACGCTCCAACAATAAAGAATATTAAACGTCAACCTACAGAGGGTACAGAACATGAAAGTCAGACCATTAGCCACGTTTTTCGTGGCAGCGGCCACTATCATCAGCAGCCAGCATCTTGCAGCGAATGACCTGATCCAGAACAAGGGTTCCGACACCCTGGTGAACGTGGCCCAGGCCTGGGCCGAAGAATACCCGACCATAAACCCCAACGTTACGGTCGCCGTATCGGGTGGTGGTTCCGGAACCGGCATCGCGGCAATGATTAACGGCACGGTGGATATCGCCAACGCCAGCCGTAGCATGAAGGATAAAGAGATGAAGAAAGCCAAGGAAATGGGACAGGATCCGGTCGAGTTCGTGGTGGGATATGATGCCCTGGCTGTATTCATTCACCAGGACAATCCGGCCACAGAATTCAGCTTCACCCAGCTCGGTAAAATCTTCGGTCGTGGTGGCGATGCCACCAAGTGGTCAGACCTGGGCATCACGGTGCCGGGTTGCGGCAGCGACAAGATTGTCGTGGTCAGTCGCCAGAACAATTCCGGCACCTATGCCTATTTCAAGAAAGCAGTGCTGAAAAGCGCGGCTAAGGCAGGTGTAATCTCGAAGGGCAGTTTCCGCCAGGGAACCCTGGACATGCACGGTTCGAAAGACGTGGTGGACCTGGTTGAGAAAACCCCCTGCGCGATTGGCTACAGCGGCCTGGCTTACGCGACCGATCATCTAAAGCTCGCCTGTATCTCGGTAGAGGATGGGGCTAGCTGCGTCAGCCCAAGCGTCGCGACCGCCAGCGATCGCAGCTACCCGATAGCGCGCCCCTTGTTCATGTACACCAACGGTCAACCCGAGGGATCAATCAAGGAATACATGGACTGGATTTTATCGGATGCGGGCCAATGCATCCTGAAGAAAAAAGGTTATGCCCCGGTGCGCGATGTCAGTTGCATGTAGGGGTTTTTATTTAAATCACGGGAGATGCCGCAGGGATGCGGATATCTCTCCGCTGCAAACAGTTGCCGGTAAACAATAATGTCTCATCTCGAAGAAAGACTGGAACACGATCTAAACGAAATCCGCGATCAGATTGCGAATATGGGCTCGAGTGTCGAACAGGCCCTGGACGGCGCATTTCGTGCCTTGCATGAGGGGGACGAGAAACTCGCCTTCATCACGATTCTGTCTGACCTGCCAATCAACCGGCAGATGCGCAAGATCGATCGACTTTGTCATTCTTTTATCGCCATACATCTGCCAAGTGCGGGCCATTTACGACTGATTTCCTCGGTCATTCGGGCCAACATCATTCTCGAACGGATTGGCGACTATGCGGTAACAATTGCGCGCGAGGCCGTGCAACTGGGCGAGGTGCCAGAAGGTCACATGTTGAAGGAACTGGAAATCATCAGCGCCGAGGCCATGTCGGTTCTAAACGAATCCATCAGTGCTTTTAATTCTTCAAACGCGGAGCGCGCCCGCGATGCAATTGCAATGGCCAGAAAGATCGAGCATGACATGGATGGTATTTATGCCGAGTTGCTGGACAGCGCCGAGAAAAAGCATGGCTGTAATCGCGATACCATGATTTATCTGATCATATTCACTCAACTTAAACGGGTTTCCGACCAGGCCAAGAACCTGGCAGAGGAAGCCGTATTCATCGAAACCGGCGAGTCCAAAACACCGAAAGTCTACCGGATTTTGTTTCTCGACGAAGACAACAGCTGTCTCGGCCCAATGGCGGAAATGATTGCAGGCAAGATTTATCCTGACATCGGCGAGTACACAAGTGCGGGAGTTCACCCTGCTGATAACCTGAATCCGGGCATAATGGCATTCATGCAGGAACGCGGCTTTAATTTGTCCACATTGTCGCCCCGCCAGCTGGATTCGAGCCGTGAGTCGTTGGCTGAATACCATGTCATAGTCGGACTGCATAAAAAAGTGCTCAAGGCAGTGGTCAAAATTCCGTTCCGTACCTCGGCGCTAAACTGGAAGGATGTCAAAATTCCGAAAAATGATGATGCGCAAGCCTGGGAGACATTGCATAAAACCCTGGCGCTGCATATCAAGGAATTGATGACGCTGTTACACGGCGACGAGGTAATCTGAGATGAGCCAGGCGCAGCTGCGACAGACCGGCAATATGCCTGATATCAATCAGCGCAATGCTGACTGGTACATCGATAAAATCGTCCAGTACCTGGTCTTCCTGAGCGGCATATCCGCCATTGTCCTGATCGTTGGTATCTTTGTTTTCGTCACCATCGAAGGCTTTGGTTTCCTGCTCGAGGATTTCAGTTTCAGGGAGTTTTTCCTGTCGCAGTGGTGGGAACCGACCGACGACGATGAACCCACCTACGGCATTCTGGCACTGATGGCAGGTACCGCTAGCGTTACCGGACTGGCGATGCTGGTGGCGATCCCGTTCTCACTGGGCAGCGCTATTTATGTCGCCGAGTTTGCGACCGGCAAGACGCGTGAATCTCTGAAAGTACTGATCGAGCTGCTGGCGGCAATTCCCTCGGTGGTCTGGGGTTTCATCGGGCTATCGATCATGAATCCCCTGATTATCGATATCTTCGATGTTCCGGTCGGCCTGAACATCCTCAATGCCGGCATCATCCTCGGATTAATGGCAGCACCCATTATGACGTCGATTTGCGAAGATGCGCTCAAGGCCGTGCCGGATCGATATCGCGAGGCGGCAGAAGCCCTCGGTGGAACCCGCTGGCAGGTCATTTATAAAACCGTGCTACCCGCAGCCAAGAATGGCCTGCTGGGCGGCGTGTTGCTCGGTGTCGGACGGGGTTTTGGCGAGACC
>JBATHL010000489.1:0-3131 GCA_049666745.1 Gammaproteobacteria bacterium | reverse complement strand
GGCTGCAGGCACGGTAGAGGCTGAGGTAATCAAGGTATTACAGGGCAAATTGTTGTTAAGCAGTCGCTTTGGGGAAATACTGACGACTAATACACTGAACTACAAACCCGGCGACCAGATTAACCTGCGGCTCAGCGGCGACGCTCAAAACCCGGTACTCAAGGCCAGTCCGAGAATACCCGGACCGGTGATACTGGACAGCGGTCAGAATCCACGCTTGAGCCGGGCCCTTCCCTCGGGGCAGTCGGTACTCGCTGTAGTGAGCGGGATTACAGCTCAACGCATCGAAATCAGGCTCGCTGGTCAAATTCTAACACTACCTCGACAGCCAGGGGTGGCCCGAAATCAATTGCTTAGCCTGCAACGCAACGATGCCAGGCGAAGCATAGAAATCACCCCGCTCGATCGCAAGCTGATTTACAAAGGACTGTTAAAGCAACTGGTACCAGACCAGCCCAAATCGAACGCCACGAGCCTGGTCAGATTACTTAACCTGGTTAACAAGGCCGCAGATGCAGCACAATCGAATGCCACACCGACAACTGATTCTGCCAGGCAATCACCCGCAACAACGATCGCAAACAAACTCGAGTTGCAGGCATCGCAGCGCGCAACCATTACGGCAAAAAATTTTGCTGCGCCGCTCGCTGACAAACCCCGGGTAGCATCGCAAGCCGATACCCGGACCCCACCGACGGTTGCCAGGACAGCAGGGTTGTCACCCCGGGAAACATCGACCAAGGAAGTAACACCTCCGACAAACAATCGTCTGCTGGGAAAACTATTGCGCCAGGTAAACAAGGCAGATAGCAGGCCCGCCACGCCGACAAAACTGGAGCAGCCCGCAGCTACCCGGTCTGCAGCAGAAACGCAAACCATTACGAACAACGCATCGAATTATGGACAAAAACTACCCTTGTCCGGCATTGAAAAAATTTCTAGCGGCGCAGCTAATACAAACCAGCCAGCTTCAACTAGCGTCGACCAGGCGACCCCCGGCCCGTCAAAGCAGCCACAATCGACATTGCCTAATCATCAAATATACCCGGTGCATGGCAATGCAGCGCGAGAATTGAACTCGACCCAGCCGCCACCCCAGTCCAGTGTGACCCCAACCCTGCTACAAATACTGTTGCAAATGGTACCAAAGATCCCAGATCTTGATGCGGCCCGGATAAAACAATGGTTTGAATTTTCCAGCTTGATCCGCTCAGCGCAAGCCAAACCCAGTAGCGCAACAGCGACCGACTCATTGAATACTTTAAAACAACTGGTCGGTAAAGAAGCGTTCAGTCGTGAACTGGATCTGACGCTTCAACCCAGGATAAAATCGTCCACCCCCGATGACGCGCCACCCGCTAAAAGCATGCCCCAGGAACTCCTCCAGGCGCTGGTCAGAGACGGCATGAAACTGGTCGAGCAGGCCTTGTCACAAAGCCTGTTGCAACGTGCTTCACTGGGCCTGCAACAGGAGACCCAACAATCCCCGTCACTGAGTTTTGCGCTGCCGCTTCTTGATCAGCAAGAAGTCAAACCGCTGCTTATAGATCTCGAGCAACGCGACCAGCCGCAGGATGAAAAAGAGAACAGCTGGGATATTCGACTGAGTTTCGAACTTGCCGAGCTGGGACCTGTTGCCTGTCATATATTTCTTCAGGGTGAGACGGTAGCCGCGAGTTTTTACTGTGAGAAATCCCAGACCCGCGTTCGCGTCGAACAGGCGCTGCCAGAATTAAAACAGCAATTGTCGGTGGCCGGCTTTAACGCGGCTGAGTTGCATAGTTTTCCGGGGAAACCGGGCCGGTCCCAGACCTCGACGACGAACAGCTACGCCGAATCGTTAATCGATATCGAGGTGTAGTGATGAACAAACTGCCCAGATTTGCAATCGCCCTTGAATATGATGGCAAACAGGCTCCGCTGGTGACAGCCAAGGGGCATGATGAAATCGCCAATCGAATTCTGCAACTGGCACATGACGCCAATGTGCCGATTCAAAAGGACAACGATCTGGCGTTGGTGCTCGACCAGATCGATCTCGGTGATCATGTCCCGGAGGCGCTATATGTCGTCATCGCAGAGATCCTCACCTTCGCCTACCGGCTGTCCGGTAAACACAAGGACTTCATGGACGACATCGAAATGCGCACTGACCACAGGACTGAAAATCACTCCCCGAACGATGATGTTTGAGTACTTGACCTGCTGGTTAAAATGACCAGGTCGACAAGTACTATAACGCGGCAATCAATATCCCGGGGGATGTATTCTGCTGGCGGGCAATTCGGATTGCAAAAACCTTCGAAAACCATCTAAAACTACTATTTTTTGAGCACTGGTTAACAAAAATGAGGAATATTCACTCAATTAAGGGATATTAATCCCAATTTTCCCCTGTTACGATAGTCCAAAAATATTACCAAGGACATTCGTGATGCACCCAATCATACAAAGAATAACAGCCGCTTTTTCCATTATTGCGCTAACAGTCGCGCTGGTTTCCTGCGGCGGTAGCAGCGGTGGCGGAGGTACAACTGATACCAGTCAGGCTCAGGGTAAAGGTACAGTCGGTATCCTGTTAACCGACAAGCCGGCTGATCCGGCAATGTTTGCCGCAATTATCGCGTCGATTATCAAGGTCGAACTCATGGGCTCGGAAGAAAATGGACGCGTCGAGCTCTTCTCGGCTCCTCCTACTAAAGAATTTGATTTGTTAAGGCTCAGGAACGAATCGATACCACTGGTTTTCAAGGATAAGGTTCCTGCCGGCACCTATTGCAAGATCCGCTTGACCCTGAGTGAGCTCACGCTGGTTCTGGCTGACCCTGCAGACCTTACACCTGAAGATCTTACCGACAATGAAATGGCACACCCCAAGTTACCGGGTAACGGCAAACTCGACCTGGTGGTGCGTGACTGTTTTGACGTCGTGGCTGGAAAAGTGCTGGCCCTGCAGCTGGATATGGATGCCGGTAAATCGATTCACATCATCGAAAAGGGAAATTGCGCTAACAAGCCGGATAAATGCTTTAATTTCCGTCCGGTCGTTTTTGTCGACGTCATCGACAAGGACTTCGATAGCAAGCTGGTTCGCCTGGATGGCGTAATCCAGGACGTATATCCTGTCAAGG
>JBATHL010000488.1:0-8663 GCA_049666745.1 Gammaproteobacteria bacterium | reverse complement strand
TGGATTCGAGACTCGAGCGCCTCGATCAAAATTGCCAGGTACCCACGCACCCGCTCTATTTTATCCTGCCCGGAAGGCAGGTTGCGCACCAGGATGGTTGCATGGTCGGAACTGATTGCGAGGCGGGTGCCAAAACTTACCACGCGATCCTGAACGCGCAGACTGGCGAGGATCTGGCTTTCCATCGGCCGTTCGATATCGTCGCTAAACCAGACCCGATTTTCAGGTTCATCCAGAATCAACAGGCTGCTATCGAGTTCGAACTCGCGTAGGCAATCGAACACGTTGCTGGCCAGGTCATCGATGGTACTGGCCGTCCGGCATCGATGTAGAAATTCGATCACCATACCGAGTTCGTCGGTATCGTTCATATTGCTCATCAGGGCTTCGACAGCCTTGTCGGAAATCTTCTTGAGCTCCTGTTTTCGGCGCTGACTTGCAAGCACGATCTGAACCTTTTTCTGCAGAATCTCTTCGCTGAAAGGCTTGGTTATGTAATCGTCACCACCAGCCTCGTAACCCGCCATCAGTTCCGCCTGCGAAGCGAGCGCGGAGACAAATATGATCGGGATTTCCGCGGTTTCCACATCCGCCTTAAGGCGTGCACAGGTCTCCAGACCATCCATTTCAGGCATGTTTACATCGAGCAGAATCAAATCCGGTTTTTGTATATCGACCTGTTGCAGGCAACTCTCGCCCGACTTCACGATGCTCAACTCGTAATTGTCCTGCAGCAACTCTTCCATAATGGTCAAGTTAACCGGTTCGTCATCTACACACAGTATCAATGGCTTACTATTCATTAGTTTTGTTTTGCAACCGCCCGGATTTTCGACATTTATAGTTGAAATAGCGCCCCAAGAGTATACAAAAATTCCTGATTTCCGATTGTCTTTTTCTATCAGCTGTCAAGCGCCGCAAATCACTATAGTTCTCACTTATTATCTCTGCTTCACCCCACGCGGAAATTATTAATGAACATCAGTCTACAATCCAGTAAATTCCAACCCTAAGTACCCTTGACGAAGCGTGTTGAAAATCACGGAACAATTAAACGATTTCGACTAAACTTGTCCGATATACTTATGTTTTTAGCCGAGAATAACATGCTGGATACGACGGATAATTCGATCGCGGATTGTCAGGCCGACATTTTAAAGGCCATCGGCGCAATCGAAACCATCATCCTGGGAAAGCCGAACCAGATTCGACTTGCCGCCTGTTGCCTGATAGCACGCGGTCATTGCCTGATTGAAGATTTGCCCGGGGTCGGTAAAACCACCCTGTCGCAATCGATCGCACGGGTATTCGGTCTGCATTTCCAGCGCATCCAGTTTACCAGCGATTTACTGCCTGCCGATATCCTCGGGGTATCGATCTTTGACGCTGAAAAACAGGTTTTCAATTTTCATCCGGGACCTGTGTTTGCGCATTTCATCCTGGCCGATGAAATTAACCGGGCTACTCCAAAAACCCAGAGTGCGCTGCTCGAGGCAATGGAAGAAAGACAGATCACGGTCGAGGGTTCGACTTATCCGCTAGATGAGCCCTTCTTTGTCGTCGGCACCCAGAACCCGCTCGATCAATCCGGAACCTTTCCATTACCGGAATCCGAGCTTGATCGTTTCATGATGAGAATTACGCTTGGCTATCCGGACCAGGAAGCTGAACGCGCATTGTTGGCGGGTGGCAATCCGCGGGCGCGCCTGTACGAGATAAAGCCGGTAGTCAGTATCGAGCGCTTTATCGCAATTCAGTCCGCGGTCGACAAAATTCATTGTTCGGAACCATTACTGCATTACGTACAACACCTGATCCAGGCAACGCGTAACCCAGGCCTGTTTGTCTATGGCATTTCACCTCGCGCAGGACTGGCCGTAATACAGGCCAGCAAGGCCTGGGCGCTGATGGATGGCCGCAGCCATGCGGAACCGGGCGACGTGCAAGCGGTGTTTGCCGCGATCGCCGATCATCGCCTGACAGCGTCCGAGCAACACAGCCGGCCGACATTGGACCTGATCAATGATCTGCTCGAACAGATCCCCATCCCCTAGACAGCGATAATGTTGTCGGTGGCACTACCGCGACCAATCCGTCGCTACTTCGACAACTGGTTCGATGCACACAATCCCCCTAGCCGGGATGCCATTGTGCTGCATAATCGGCGTCTTTATATTCTGCCAACCCGGTTCGGCTACCTGTTCGCGATAATGCTGTTGCTGCTGTTTTTCGCGGCGATTAACTATCAGAACAGCATGGCCTTCATACTCACCTTCATGTTGACCTCACTTGGGATTATCAGTCTCTGGCATACCCATAAAAACCTGCTCGGTATCAAGGTAAACTTGCAAATCCCCCGCCCTGTCTTCAACGGCGAACCCTGTGAACTGAAATTTGAAGTCAGCCACACCAATAATTCACGGCGTTTCGCGATCGGTATCGAGTATGCCGGCGAAGCACCTGTTTATCTGCGACTCGAGCCTGCGGGCAGCACCGTGGCAAAACTCAAAATTCCGACCACGCGTCGTGGGCAGTTCAAACCGTCGGGGATCACAGTATTCACGCGCTATCCGACGGGCCTGTTTCATGCCTGGGGATGGCTCAAGTTCGACTTGCCGATACTCATTTACCCTCGTCCAGCAGCACGCGAAAAACTACAACAATCGATGGTCGAACAGTACGATGGCCAGGTTTCGACCAGCACCATAGAAGGCGATGATTTTGCCGGTTTACGCGAACATCGCGAAGGCGAATCGCTGCGGCATATCTCATGGAAAGCCTATGCCCAGGGCCGGGGCCTGTTGACCAAGACGTTTCAGGGACAGGCGAGACCCACGTTCTGGATTGACTGGCAACTGCTCGGCGAAGATTCTCTCGAAGACAAGCTGAGTTTCATGACGGCGTTGGTCCTGGCCGCGGAAAATCAGGAACAGAAATACGGGCTACGCCTACCTGGCACAACCATCGAACAAGCCTTCGGCAACTCCCATAAGCATGCCTGTTTACAGGCACTCGCCACATTCAGGCAGGCCGATTTGAATCAGGAACTCCAGCTTGAGCGCGACTAGCCATAATCTGCCGATAAATTTAATTTCGCGGGAAACACCTGCGCGATCAAGTATTTTCGCGGTCTGTTTTTGCTTCCTGTTTTCGATTGCCCCGCATTTTCGCAACCTGCCATTGTGGATAAGCCTGCTGGTTTTGCTAGCCCTTGGATGGCGCTGCCTGGAAAATATCGGCAAGCTCGGCCCATTTCCAAAATGGCTGTTAGTGCTGCTGGTACTGAGCGGAGGTATCGGCGTATTCGCTGAGTACTGGACCATCGTCGGTCGCGACGCGGGTCTTGCCCTGTTAACTGTTATGACCGCGCTCAAGTTCCTCGAGAGCCGGCGTCACCGCGATATGCTAATCCTGGTTTTTCTATGCTACTTTTTGATCGCAACCCATTTCCTGTTCTCCCAGAGCATCATCATCGCGAGCCTGATGTTCGCTACCCTGATTGTCATTACCGCGACCCTGGTAACACTAAACCAGCGTGAAGAGAGTATTTTGCTCAAGGAGTTGCTGCATACCAGCACACGCCTGGTATTGCTGTCGATTCCGCTAATGCTAATTCTGTTCGTCCTGGTGCCACGTGTGCCCGGCCCCCTGTGGGGATTAACCAGTGAACAGCGCGGTGGCATTACCGGTCTGAGCGACAACATGTCCCCGGGGAAAATCAGCAACCTGATCCGCAGTAACGAGGTCGCCTTCAGGGTCGATTTCAAGAGCGGTATCCCCCCGCAAAGCAAGCTTTACTGGCGTGGACCGGTGATGGCCAGGTACAACGGCTACCGCTGGTCGCAGGCACCCCTGAAAGAGCTCCGCCGATTTACCCTGACCACCTCAGGTTCCCCGATTAAATATACCGTAACCCTCGAGCCCAATGGAGAACCATGGTTGCTCGCCTTAGACATGCCATCGAAACTGATTCGGAATAGTGTCATGACCGAGGATTTTCAGCTGATCAGCAAGAAACAAATTAACGATCTGCTGCGCTACGAGATGGAATCACGGCTTGATTACCAGTTCGGTTTACACGAATCGAGTGACTACCTGGCGCTGGCGCTCGAATACCCTGACAATCTGAATCCAGAAACGGTTGCACTGGGTAAGTCCCTGGCCGCAGGCTCCGAACGCAGCCTGGATATCGTCAACGCGGTATTGAAGATGTTTCGCGAAGAAGAATTTTTTTATACTCTGAAACCCCCCGTGCTCGGCAAAAACGTGGTTGACGAATTTCTTTTCGGCAGCCGCCGTGGTTTTTGCGAACATTATGCCGGCAGTTTTGCATTGCTGATGCGCGCTGCAGGAATCCCCGCACGCATCGTTACCGGCTACCAGGGTGGTGAGTACAACAAAGTCGGCAACTACCTGATCGTGCGCCAGTCCGACGCCCATGCCTGGACCGAAGTATGGATCGAGAACCAGGGCTGGGTGCGCGTAGACCCGACTGCCGCAGTTTCACCGGACCGGATTGAACAGGGTATAGATGAGGCGCTTTCCGACGAGATTTCGAGTTTTCGCATTCGCAATCGAAATCCGATTTTCGGCAACTTGCTCTATAGCTGGGATAGCCTGCAACACGGCTGGAACGACTGGGTACTAAATTACGATCAACGCAAGCAGATGCATTTCCTCAACCAGCTCGAACTCGGCATCGAAAACTGGTCGGATATGGTGTTCGCGATGGTCTTTTTACTGCTAACCGTAACCGCCCTGTTCTGGTTTATCGCCTGGTACCGCGAACGTCCACCAAAGCCAGCGGCCTATGAAATCCTGTTTAACCGGTTGTTGAAAAAACTGTCAAGGCGCGGAATCCAGAAAGGCCCGGCCGAAGATACACGGACTTTCCTGCTGCGCATAACGCAGCGCGATTTCCCACAACGCGAGGTCTTGACGAACATCGTCGAACTATACAATCGTATTAAGTATGGCCGCCAGGGCAGCTCCCAGGCGGCGCTGAGTAACATGCGCTCGATGATCGACTCGATCCGGATTTGACGCCGCCTGATTTCCGCAGCAACTGATCATCCCGCAACTCGACTGTTCTGCGCATTTCCAGACCTTAACCCCCGGGGTCAGACCACAATTTTCGCCAATAATTGATCTACTGCCTCCCCGGTTCCGAAAATTGTGCTCTGACCCCCTCGAAGGCATGCAGAAACTAATTTACGACGATGAGTTCGAGCGGTGAACGGCTCAGCGGTTCACAGCCGTCCCCGGTGACGCGTACCGTGTGTCCAAGCGTCATCGCATGCTGGTTTTCCGAGTTGACGAAAATCATGTGCATAAAAAACACCATGTTCGGTTCGGCCACCAACGGATTGCCGTGATAAAGCATCGGCCAATCCATCCAGGTCGGTGTGAACGTGGCACCCAGCGAATAGCCACAGGCATTGTAGCGGTGTTGCTTCAGGCCATTGCTGTCAGCAACGCGCGCATGCGTATCGAATACTTCACCGACCGCGACTCCGGGGCGCAGGGTTCGTTCGCAAGCTGACAGCGCTTCGCTGGCAATTTCATGCATACGCAAGTGCTCGGGGTCGGGCTCGCCGATAATTACCGTGCGCATCATCGCCGCGTGGTAATGACGATAAGCGCCCGCCCATTCCAGGGTCAGCTGGTCGTGGGGCTGTAAATATTTTCGCCCGGAAAAATAGCGACACAACAACGCATCCTGGCCAGCTCCGATAATGAACTCGTTGCCCGGGTAATCGCCGCCACCGGAGAAGATTGCAGCGTGCATCGCGGCGAGAATGTCTCCTTCCCATGCACCCGGTTGAATCAGGGGTAACGCGGCCTCGAGCGCATCGTCGGCGAGTTCGGCGGCGCGGCGTACATACTCGATTTCAGATTCGCTTTTAACCACGCGGTGGCGGGTCACCAGGTCGGAGGCGTCCTCAAGATCGCAAAAACCGGCAATTTCCTGCTCCAGCTTGCGCCACAAGGCCGCATTCAGGCCATAGGCGTCGAATTCAATACCCAGGGTTTTACCACGACAACCATATTCGTCGAGCATCTCCACCAGCTGACGGGGCGGATTACTGTCGACCTGGTCGGTCCACACACGAATATCCTCGATCACCGAGGTTAGCTGCGCCTGGCGCAGGTCGGGCACGCGGGTCAATAAGGCGAAGCGTCCATCGGCACAAAGCAACAGGCACTGAAAGAAACAGTAACCGAAGGTATCGTAACCCGTCAGGTAGAAATCGCTTTCCTGTCGAAAGCAAAGCAAGGCGTCCAGACCACGCTGTTGCAACTCGGCGCATACCCGCTCCCGTCTTTGTTCGAGTTCACTACTGTCAAAATGGAGTGCCATGCGTTATTTCCGGTTTGTTCAAACGGCTTCAAGTTCCGAAGTCTTGAAATATTGATCCTTGATATCGCTGATTTCATCGCGTACTCGTGCCGCCTCCTCGAATTCCAGGTCGCGCGCATGTTCGTACATGCGGGTTTCCAGCTGCTTGAGTTTGGCATTCAATTGTCTGGCGCTGAGCTGGGCATAAGCCTGCGTGGATTCGGCAACGCGGTCCAGGCGGATCCTGCCGCGCCCCGTTTTAGCAGATTCGCCGAGATCCATGACGTCAGTAACGCGCTTGACGATGCCCCGCGGCGTAATATTATGCTCCTTGTTATACAGCAGCTGCTTGTCGCGTCGCCGATCGGTTTCGGCGATCGCGCGTTCCATCGATCCGGTGATCCGGTCCGCGTAAAGAATCGATTTGCCGTTGATGTTTCGCGCCGCACGGCCAATGGTCTGTATCAAGGCTCGATCCGAGCGTAAAAAACCTTCCTTGTCGGCATCCAGAATCGCGACCAGCGATACTTCCGGCATATCCAGTCCTTCGCGCAGCAGGTTGATGCCAACCAATACGTCAAACTCACCGAGGCGCAGATCACGGATAATCTCCATGCGTTCCACCGTATCGATATCAGAGTGCAGGTAACGCACCCGCACGCCATGCTCAGCAAGGTAATCGGTAAGGTCCTCGGCCATGCGCTTGGTCAGGGTGGTGATCAGCACCCGCTCCTGTAGCGCCACGCGCTTATTGATTTCGGAGAGCACATCGTCGACCTGGGTGGTCGCCGGGCGCACTTCGACGACCGGATCGACCAGCCCGGTCGGGCGCACTACCTGTTCGACCACGGCACCGCTGAATTTCTTTTCGTAATCTCCCGGGGTTGCCGAGACAAAAATAGTCTGCGGCGACACGCGTTCAAATTCATCGAAGCGTAGCGGCCGGTTGTCGAGCGCCGACGGTAGTCGAAACCCGTACTCGACCAGGGTTTCCTTGCGCGACCGGTCACCCTTGTACATACCCCCGATCTGCGGTACCGAGACATGGCTCTCGTCGATGAACAGTAAACAATCCGCGGGCAGATAATCAAACAGTGTCGGCGGGGGCTCACCCTCCTTGCGCCCGGACAGAAAGCGCGAATAATTTTCGATGCCGCTGCAGTAGCCCAGTTCACGCATCATTTCGACATCGTAATTGACGCGCTGTTCGAGACGCTGCGCCTCGACCAGCTTGTCGTTTTGCTTGAGTACGGCGAGACGCTCCACCAGCTCCTCTTTTATTTCGCTAATCGACGCAAGGATAACTTCACGCGGAGTCGCGTAGTGGGTCTTCGGATAAATCGTAATCCGCCTGACGTTTTTACCGACCTCCCCGGTCAGCGGGTCGAACAGGCTCAGTTTTTCGACCTCGGTATCGAATAGTTCGATACGCACCGCCTGGCGCTCGGAATCAGCCGGGTGCACGTCGATGACCTCTCCACGCACTCGATAGGTGCCGCGCTTGAGATCGATGTCATTGCGCTTGTACTGCAGTTCGGCTAGACGACGTAAAATACTGCGCTGATCGATTTCATCGCCAACCACCAGGTGGAGCAACATCTTGAGGTATGAATCCGGATCGCCAAGCCCGTAGATCGCCGACACGGAAGCCACGATGATGGTATCGCGTCGCTCCATCAACGACTTGGTCGCCGACAGCCGCATCTGCTCGATATGCTCGTTGATCGACGCATCCTTTTCGATGAAGGTGTCCGAAGCCGGTACATAGGCTTCCGGCTGGTAATAGTCATAGTAAGAGACGAAATACTCCACCGAGTTATGCGGGAAAAACTCCTTCATTTCACCGTATAGCTGGGCCGCCAGAGTCTTGTTATGCGCCATGATAATCGCCGGCCGCTCGAGTCGCTGAATAATGTTGGCCGCGGTAAAGGTCTTGCCCGACCCGGTCACCCCGAGCAGGGTCTGATGCATCAAGCCATCCTCGATGCCCTGCACCAGTGCATCGATCGCCTCGGGCTGGTCTCCGGCGGGTTCAAACCGGGTTTCGAGCTGGAAGTTCTTGGCCATTGAGTTAATTTAGTTAATGATAGACAGTCTGTGCTTTACAGGCGGCGACGGCTTCGTATACCTCGTCTGTTGCTTTGTTCAATCAAGCAGACGAGTTAGCCGTGTTTAACGATTTGTCAAAGCGCGTGTGCTCGATAAAACCATCCCCCACTTTAGCAGTTTCAAATTTAGCTAGCCAGCTTCGCGCCGCAGGACGCGACGTGATCGGACTCGGGGCCGGTGAACCCGACTTCGACACCCCCGAACACATCCGAAA
>JBATHL010000487.1:0-2725 GCA_049666745.1 Gammaproteobacteria bacterium | reverse complement strand
TGCTAGAGGTCAGTACAATGTCGGAATACGTGTTGCGCGCGATCTCTAGTCCCGCACACCACTCCGGGATTGTCTACACAGGGTAACAATCATGATCGAATGGCAGGCTATTGAGACAGTGCTGCTCGATATGGATGGCACCTTGCTCGACTTGCACTTTGACAACTTCTTCTGGCAGGAATACCTGCCGTTGCGTTATGCCGAAATCAAGGGTGTAGAGGCGCAAGCTGCAAAACACCACATTGTTACACAGACCCGAAAAATTGAAGGTAGCCTTAACTGGTATTCAACCGATTACTGGAGTGCGATGCTTGAAATCGACGTGGTTGAGTTGAAGCATGAAATTAGTCATAAGGTAGCGATACGACCCTTCTGTATCGACTTTCTCGATGCATTACGTGCCGCGAGAAAAGACGTGGTGCTGGTGACCAATGCCCACCATGACAGCCTGGCGTTGAAAATGGAGAAAACACAAATCGCACACAAATTCGATCGACTCATTACCGTGCATGAGTTTTCCCTGCCCAAGGAAGATCCGCAATGCTGGCATGAAGTTCACAAACGCCACCCATTTAGCGCACAAAAAACCTTGTTGATTGATGATAATCTGCATGCCTTACAGTCAGCACGTGAGTATGGTATCGGTAGTTTGCTCGCTATTTATCAACCCGACTCGCAAGCCCCACGCCGGGAAATAGATGATTTTGATGCGATTCATTCCTTCGCTGAAATAATGCCGATAGCCGGGGTGGATGATGAGTAAGCCAGGGCCCGAGTTGATGTCGGGGGGCTGCCTGTGCGGTGGGGTTCGTTATCAGATTACTGGGAAATGCCGCGATATCATTAACTGTCACTGTGAGAACTGTCGCCGCACCCATGGCCATATTGCGGCCTATACGTCGGTGCGGCAGTCGGAACTGGTATTAACCAGTCAGGACACTTTGCAGTGGTACCACGATGAATCAGCGGATACATTTCGCGGTTTCTGTAACCGTTGCGGCGCCAGTCTGTTTTGGGATGCGCGCGACGGTCAGGGTAAAATTTCGGTAGCCGCCGGATCGCTGAACGATAGCCTCAATTTAAAAACAATTGGACATGTTTTTGTATCCGAAGCAGGGAAGTATTATGAAATCGATGATGGTTTACCGCGCTTTGAAACCGGCAATGCCGGCGCACTGGAATCCGATGACAGCAGTTGACCTTGGCTCCGGAATGAGTTAAATGTTTCAAATCAAAACTGATCGTGCGAATGATGACTGCCTGAACTGGCAAAATTAGCGATGATGTAAAACCCTTAATCCCGTAATTTAATTTGTCGATTACACGAAAGATCAATAGCAATGTTGAAACCGGAAAAATATGACCCGTTCAGGCGGTCGGTTGGCCATGTACTCGATATTATCGGGGAAGGCTGGTCGATCCTGATTATTCGCGAAGCTTTTCTCGGCACCCGGCGTTTCGAAGAATTCCAGGGACGCCTTGGTATTGCGCGCAACATTCTTACGACAAGACTGAAAAAGCTTTGCGCCAACGAGATTCTGGATCGAGTGCCGGTTAAGGAAGGTGCTAAACGGCATGAGTATATATTAACCGACAAGGGTAAAGACATGATGCCCTTGCTGGTAGCGCTGACTCAATGGGGTGATAAATGGGTTTACGGGGAAAACAACGTACCTTTGATTTTCCTCGATCGCGACCAGTGCGAACCGATCGCTAGCGTCCAGGTATTTTCAGCTAATGGCGAGGTACTGCGCCCGCGCGATATCATGATAAAGGCGGGCCCGGGCGCGACCCCCGAAGCTATAGAGCGAATCGAAGAACTGAACCAAAATGAGTGAGACAGACGCTACGCCGCCAAAGTGTCCGGTCGGCGAAACCAGTTGTGAGTGGCTGGACGAAGTCGATAATCTGCGTAACCAGATCAGCGTACTGTCCGAGCTGGTATCGACCGATGCTCTGACCGGGCTATTTAATTTCCGCCACTTTAAAACGGTACTGCAGGCGGAAATGGACCGCTCCAAGCGCAGCGGTATCCCAACCAGTCTGGTCATGGTCGATGTCGACCATTTCAAAGAGATAAACGACACCTATGGTCATGAAGCGGGTAATCTGGCGCTAAAGTCCCTGGCGGACATTCTCAGCGGCGAAGTCAGAACAACCGACATTGTGTGCCGTTATGGCGGTGAAGAGTTCGCCATGGTTTTTCCGGAAACCCATCTCAATCTTGCAGTTAAGGTCGCTGATCGAATCCGTAAACAGATTTCCAGTCAACCGGTAGCCATCGACGACGCTGAAATCAAATTGACCGTGAGCATGGGTGCCAGTGTTTACATGAAATTCAGCGTGCTTGATTTCAATGATTTTGTTGCTTCGGTAGACAAGTACCTCTATGAAGCCAAGCAGTCGGGGCGCAACTGTATCTGTCATATCGACTACTCTGAATTACGTTCGGTCACCGAGGTCGGCGTCGATGAGCGCGCCATGCTCTTCAACAGCGAATAACATCCTGAGCGGTAACGCTGACAATCATTTCGGCGATGCCACTTATGATGTCATCCCCGCGCAAGCGCACTACTGTCCGGAATAAAGTGTCCCTGCTCAGAGGTAAGCCATAGAAATCAACACCATGGCTCTGTATCACATCGTATAAACTTAATTTTGGATAGCATTCCGCGAGGAAACCGGTGAAGTCCCTGGCAGTGGGTGGCTACCCCGGGAGTCAGTC
>JBATHL010000486.1:0-3627 GCA_049666745.1 Gammaproteobacteria bacterium | reverse complement strand
GTTCATCTCGGCGGCTTCTTTCCAGGAGACTACGCGCGTACTCACCGAGGCTGCGGTCAAAGGCGCCAAGGACGATCTGCGCGGACTCAAGGAGAACGTTATCGTTGGGCGTCTGATTCCGGCTGGTACCGGACAAACCTACCACGAAGAGCGTCGCCGCAAGCGCATGCAACCGGTGATGCCGGTAATGCCGGAAATGGGCGAGATGGATGTAACTGTCGAAGCTGTGGCAGAAGCAGACGCCGCGGAAGCCACAGTATCGGAATAAGCGGTTGACAGACGGCGGTTTCGAACCTAGAATTCCGCCTCCCAGAATGGCAGGCTATACGTAATGTATAGCCTGCTGTTCGTTGAGAAACCATAAATATTTAGATTGCTCGCAGGAGAGTCGAATCGATGGCAACAGTAAACCAGTTGGTACGCAAACCGCGCCAGTCCAAGCGCACCAAGAGTAACGTACCCGCACTCGAAGCTTCACCGCAAAAGCGTGGAGTATGCACCCGTGTTTACACCACTACCCCTAAGAAGCCTAATTCAGCTTTGAGGAAAGTGGCACGTGTGCGTTTGACGACTGGTTACGAAGTGGCATCTTACATCGGTGGCGAAGGCCATAACCTGCAAGAGCACTCGGTAGTGCTGGTGCGCGGAGGTCGTGTCAAGGACCTGCCGGGTGTGCGCTATCACGTGGTACGTGGCAGTCTCGATACCCAGGGGGTACCGGATCGCCGTCAAGGTCGTTCAAAATATGGCGCCAAGCGCCCCAAGTCATAGGTCAAAGGTAGGCAGATGCCAAGACGTAGAGAAGTACCGAAAAGACAAATCCTGCCGGATCCCAAGTTTGGTGATCAGCAGATTGCGAAATTTATTAACATGATCATGCGCAATGGCAAGAAATCCACTGCGGAAAAGATCATGTACTTCGCGCTCGATAATGTCGCCGATAAAAGCAGCCTGGATTCAATCGAGCTGATGGAAAAGGCGCTCGAGAACGTGCGTCCGATGGTCGAGGTTAAGTCCCGCCGCGTCGGTGGTGCGACTTACCAGGTGCCGATTGAAGTACGCGCTTCACGGCGTAATACTCTGGCGATGCGCTGGCTGATCGAGGCCGCGCAAAAGCGTGGTGAAAAAACCATGGCACAGAAACTCGCCGGAGAGTTGCTCGACGCGTCTGAAAACAAGGGCACTGCGGTCAAGAAGCGTGAAGATACGCATCGTATGGCTGAAGCGAACAAGGCATTTGCTCACTTCCGCTGGTAACTGAAGCGGACTGGAAAAGGAACTAACGGTGGCTCGCACGACACCGATAACGCAGTATCGAAATATTGGCATTATCGCCCATATAGATGCTGGCAAGACGACAACCACGGAACGGATACTGTTTTACACCGGCGTCTCGTACAAGATTGGCGAGGTGCACGACGGCGCTGCCGTGATGGACTGGATGGAACAGGAGCAGGAGCGGGGGATTACGATCACCTCGGCTGCAACGACCTGTTTCTGGTCTGGCATGGACCAGCAGTTCGACCAGCATCGTATCAATATTATCGATACGCCTGGTCATGTCGATTTTACCATCGAGGTGGAGCGTTCTTTGCGCGTCCTCGACGGAGCCTGTGCCGTGTTTGATGCCGTCAGCGGGGTGGAACCCCAGTCCGAAACGGTGTGGCGCCAGGCGAACAAGTATCATGTGCCGCGCATGGTCTTTGTTAACAAGATGGATCGTGCCGGCGCAGATTTTCTGCGCGTGGTGGATCAGATTCGCGAACGTCTGGGCAGTAACCCGGTACCGCTGCAGTTAAATATCGGCGCCGAGGAAAATTTCCGCGGCGTAGTCGACCTGGTGAAGATGAAGGCAATCATCTGGGACGAGCCCAATATGGGCACGACTTACCAGGAAGAAGAAATTCCGCCAGAGATGCTCGCCGAATGCGAGGCCTGGCGCGAGAAATTAGTCGAGGCCGCGGCCGAAGCTAATGATGAATTGATGGAAAAGTATCTCGGCGACGGGGAGCTTACTGACGACGAGATACACAGCGGGCTCAGGATTAGAACCCTGGGTGGTGAAATAGTACCCGCGATGTGTGGATCGGCCTTCAAGAACAAGGGTGTACAGGCGATGCTCGATGCCGTGGTTCGCTACATGCCGTCACCTCTGGATGTACCGCCGATCAGGGGCATTAACAGTGAAGGCGAGTACGAGGACGAACGACACGCGGACGATAAGGAACCGTTTGCGGCACTCGCGTTCAAGATCGCTACCGACCCGTTTGTCGGTAACCTGACTTTCTTCAGAGTTTACTCTGGGGTTTTGAAGGCCGGTGAAGGCGTGTTTAACTCGGTGCGCGAAAAGAAGGAGCGCATCGGCCGGGTATTGCAGATGCATGCAAACTCGCGCGAAGAATTGAAAGAGGTGCGTGCCGGCGATATTGCGGCGGCGGTGGGCCTCAAGGATGTCGGTACCGGCGATACGCTGTGCGACATCAGTAACAGGATAATGCTGGAACGTATGGAGTTCCCGGATCCGGTGATATCGGTAGCAGTTGAGCCAAGAACGATATCGGACCAGGAAAAAATGGGCGTTGCACTCGGCAAGCTGGCGAAGGAGGATCCTTCGTTTCGGGTGCGTACCGACGAAGAGTCGGGACAGACAATTATATCGGGTATGGGCGAACTGCATCTGGATATTATCGTCGAGCGCATGAAACGGGAATTTAGCGTGGAAGCCAATATCGGCAAGCCACAGGTTGCGTTCAGGGAAACGATTCGCAAAACGGTCGAGCAGGAAGGCAAGTTTGTGCGTCAGAGTGGTGGCCGTGGGATGTATGGTCACGTCTGGCTGAAACTGGAACCGCTTGCGGGCGGCTCGGGTTACGAGTTCGAAAATGCTGTAGTGGGTGGCGTGGTACCACGTGAGTTCATTAACGCCGTCGATAAAGGCATACAGGAGCAGCTGGAAAACGGTGTTATTTCCGGATTTCCGCTGGTCGATATCAAGGTAACGCTGTTCGATGGCTCTTACCACGATGTCGACTCGAACGAGATGGCGTTCAAGCTGGCGGGTTCGTTGGCCTTGCGCGAAGGTGCGCAGGAAGCCGACCCGGTGTTGCTTGAGCCTTTGATGAAAGTGGAAGTCGTTACCCCGGAAGATTACATGGGTGACGTCATGGGTGATCTGAATCGACGCCGAGGCGTAGTTTCCGGTATGGAAGATTCAGTATCGGGCAAGATTATTCGCGCTTCGGTGCCGTTGGCTGAAATGTTTGGCTATTCGACCGATTTGCGCTCGGCGACCCAGGGACGCGCGACCTACTCGATGGAGTTCGAGAAGTACGACGAAGCGCCCAAGACGCTTGCTGACGCGATCGTGAAGGGTGGTCATTAGCGAAATAAGTATACTTCCCCGGGTTTGCTTGAAACGGTGGAAAATTTGTAAGATCTCCGTTAATACGGGGAGGACGTTTTAAAGAGGAAGGCAGTTTCCTGAATTCGTAGCAAGCGAATTCAGGAAACTACCTTCAACAAGTTGAATTTTTGATAGAGGATAAGAGTCGTGTCAAAAGAGAAATTTCAGAGAACCAAGCCCCACGTAAATGTGGGCACTATCGGACACGTTGATCACGGTAAGAC
>JBATHL010000485.1:0-11198 GCA_049666745.1 Gammaproteobacteria bacterium | reverse complement strand
GGTTCACCCAAAGCCAAGGTTAACGAAAAGCCCAAAGGCCAGACCGTCAATTACGACGAGTTAATCAAGCGCTGGAAGAACTAAGGCTCAGAGCTGATCTTCAAGGACGGTGTGTCACCGGGGCCTGTGTCTAAGCCCCGGTGACACACCGCCATCAGTACTGTGTAATAAATAGATGAGCGCTGAAATCAGCAGACGGCAACACCTGATCATGGACTACATCCGCGAGCACGGGTCGGTGCAGGTCGATCAGTTATCAAGTCATCTGCAGGTCACCCCGCAAACCATTCGGCGTGACTTGAATCAACTATACGAACAACAATTGCTGCAGCGCGTCCACGGCGGTGCGGTGGTCAAGGACAATGTCGAGAATCTCGGCTACGGGGCCCGTAAAATCCTCATGGCGGAAGAGAAATCGAAGATTGCACGACGCGTCGCCGAGTTGCTACCGGATAACTCTTCATTATTCATCAACATCGGCACCACTACCGAACGCGTGGCAGAGTATCTTTTCCAGCGCAAAGGGATGCTGGTGATCACCAACAATATGAATGTCGCCAGTATGTTATGGCCCGCGCCCGGACTGGAAGTGATGATTACCGGTGGCGCAATTCGCAGCGCGGATGGTGGAATTGTCGGTTCAAGCGCCGAGGAATTTATCGACAACTTCAAAGTTGATTATGCAATTATCGGTTGTTCCGCAATCGACAGTGACGGTGATTTCTTTGATTTCGACCTGCGCGAAGTTCGCGTAACACGTACCATAATTCAGCATGCACGCTCGGTAATCCTGGTAACCGACTCGATGAAATTCGAACGCCGTGCGCCGATTCGAATCGGCAACCTGGCGGCGATCGAAACGCTGGTCACCGATGACGGCATACCCGGTGAAATGATCGAGCTTTGCAATCGTCACGATGTCGATCTCGAAATCATCGCGCACGATGTGCCCGACGAACGAGTAGCAGGCCGCGTGTAAATGACGATTGAACTGCGCAATGTTTCGTTCAGGGTTGGTGCTGAAACGCATATCTACGAAACCAGCCTGTCGCTGGAACCCGGGCAATTCAATATTTTGCTCGGCACCACGTTGAGCGGTAAAACCTCGCTGATGCGTTTGATGGCCGGACTGGAGAAACCAGGCAGCGGCACGCTCTGGGCGAATGGCGAGGAAGTCACCGGGGTACCCGTGCAAAAACGCAGCGTCGCGATGGTCTACCAGGCCTTCATTAACTACCCCAGTTTCAGTGTCTACGACAACATCGCTTCACCATTGAAGGTTGCCGGTCTGCCAAGAAAAGAAATCGACGCCAGGGTGCACAAGTTCGCCGATCTACTGCAACTGACACCGATGCTTGAGCGTCTGCCCAACGAACTCTCCGGCGGACAACAGCAGCGCACGGCGCTTGCGCGCGCGCTGGTAAAAGGCGCCGAACTGGTGTTACTCGACGAGCCACTCGCCAACCTGGATTACAAGTTACGCGAGGAGTTGCGCGACGAACTGCCAAAAATGTTCGCCGATACCGGGGCAACCGTCGTTTATGCCACCAGCGAACCCCTCGAGGCCTTGATGCTGGGAGGCTATACCGCGACCCTCAATGAGGGTCGGGTGATTCAGTTTGGCAAGACTTCAGCTATTTATCGCCACCCGGAAAACCTCGAAAGTGCGCGCGTGTTTTCAGACCCCCCGGTCAATATAGCCGCTATCGAAAAACGTGGTGCTACCGCCTATCTGAGCGATTCGATCAGCTGGAACGTTCCGCCACAACTGGCCGCGATGCCCGATGGAAATTACAAGATTGGCCTGCGGCCGCATCATCTGTCACCCGACGGCACAGGCGTAGAGGTCGAAGGTGAAGTTCAGATTGCCGAAATCAGCGGTTCTGAAAGTATTGTGCGCGTAATAGTCGAGGGTAATAACTGGGTTAGCGAAGCGCATGGTATTCACAGTTACGAATTCGGCCAAAATACCAGTTTTTTCTTTGATTCGAGTCGCTGCATGTATTTCGATGCCAACGAAATGTTGATCGAGACCCGAGGCTAGCATGTCGCGAATCGAGTTCAAGGATGTCCGTCACGCCTACCCTCCCGCAGCCGGCCAGGCGCCGGTTTATGCGCTCAAGGAAGTCAGCCAGGTCTGGGAAGATGGTGGCGCTTATGCGCTGCTCGGTCCTTCTGGCTGCGGCAAGACAACGCTGTTGAACATTATCTCGGGGTTGCTGACACCCTCCGAGGGTTCGATCCTGTTCGACGGTCGCGAAGTTACCCAACTGCCAACCACCGAGCGACATATCGCACAGGTTTTTCAGTTCCCGGTGGTATACGACACGATGACCGTGTTCGACAACCTAGCCTTTCCACTACGCAATCGCGGCATGCCCGAACCACGCGTCAGGGAGAGAGTCGTCGAGATCGCCGCAATGCTGGATCTGTCCGATCGATTGCAACAACGCGCCGCCGGACTGACGGCCGATGGCAAGCAGAAAATCTCGTTGGGTCGCGGACTGGTGCGAGAGGATGTCAACGCGATTCTGTTCGACGAACCGCTGACCGTAATCGATCCGCATCTGAAATGGCAACTGCGCTCGAAACTGAAGGAATTACATCAACAGATTGGCGTCACCATGATCTACGTTACTCATGACCAGGTCGAAGCGCTGACTTTCGCCGACCAGGTAGTCGTGATGCATGACGGCGCCGTGGTTCAGGTGGGTAGCCCGATAGATCTTTTCAACAAGCCGAAACATACTTTTGTCGGCTATTTTATCGGTTCACCTGGAATGAATGTTCTGCCCTGTAAGCTCGAACAGGGCCAACCCGTGTTTGCCAATAACCTGCTCTCCTCGGGTTATCCGGCCGATACCGATTTGAGCGGTAAGCTCGAAATCGGTATTCGGCCGGAATTTGTCAGTTTTTGCGATGACGGCATTCCAGTCGAGATAGAAAAAGTGGAAGACCTCGGGCGTTACCAGGTGGTGACCGTCAAACACGAGGCGGAACAGATAAAAATGCTGGTTGGTGAAGACCAGGCGATACCGTCAATAAGCCCGCAGATTGAATTCGATCCCGGCAATCTTCGCATCTACTGTGACGACTGGGCGGTGGAGCCACGCAATGCGTAAATCGACCAATCAAAAGGCCTGGTGGCTGGTGGCACCGGTGCTGCTGCTGGTCGCGTTCAACGCCTTCATCCCGTTGATGACAGTGGTCAACTATTCGATGCAGGAAACCTTCGGTGACAACGTTTTTTTCTGGGAAGGCGTCGGCTGGTTCGAGAAAGTACTGCGTTCCGAACGCTTCCATGATTCATTGCTACGACAATTACTGTTTACCGGCATGATTATCACGATTGAAGTCCCGCTCGGTATCGCCGTCGCGCTGTCGATGCCGCGCAAGGGACCCTGGGTATCGGTATGCCTGGTACTGATGGCACTGCCCTTGCTAATCCCCTGGAACGTGGTCGGGGCGATGTGGAACATTTTTGCGCTACCCGACATCGGTCTGCTCGGTTATTCGCTGAACTCGATGGGGTTTGATTATGATTTCACCCAACAACCGGTTTCAGCCTGGATGACGACCGTGTTGATGGACGTATGGCACTGGACCTCGTTAATCGTATTGCTGTGCTATGCCGGACTGTGCTCGATTCCCGACGCCTACTACCAGGCCGCACGCATCGATGGCGCGAGTGGCTGGGCGGTGTTTCGTTACATCCAGTTACCGAAAATGAAGCGCGTGTTGACGATCGCTATCCTGCTGCGCTTCATGGATAGTTTCATGATTTACACCGAACCTTTCGTGCTCACCGGTGGCGGACCGGGTAACACCACTACCTTCCTGTCGATCGACCTGGTGAAGATCGCGCTGGGGCAATTTGACCTCGGTCCCGCGGCCGCGATGTCGTTAATCTATTTTCTGGTCGTGCTATTGATTTGCTGGGTGTTTTACACCGTGATGATGCGTAACGAGGAGCAATGACAGAATGAATAAAAAATGGATTCTGCCAACCATTTACATCCTTTTCCTGATGTTACCCATCTATGGCTTGCTGTCGATGTCGTTCAAAACGACGAACGAAATCCTGGGCGGGTTTTCCTTCTTTCCGCAACAGTTCACCCTGGCCAACTACAACAAAATCTTTACCGATCCGACCTGGTACGTTGGTTATATCAATTCATTGATATACGTCGTCATCAATACCGTCATCTCGGTTGCCGTGGCCCTGCCCGCGGCCTACGCCTTCTCGCGCTATCGCTTCCTCGGTGACAAACATTTGTTTTTCTGGTTACTAACCAATCGCATGGCGCCACCAGCCGTATTTGCGCTACCTTTTTTCCAGCTTTACTCGGCCATCGAACTGTTTGATACCCATCTCGCGGTTGCCCTCGCGCACTGCCTGTTCAACATACCACTCGCAGTGTGGATTCTTGAAGGCTTCATGTCCGGAATCCCCAAGGAGCTCGATGAAACCGCCTACCTCGATGGTTATTCGTTCTGGCGGTTTTTCGTACGTATTTTTATCCCCACTATCGCCGCCGGCATCGGTGTCGCCATGTTTTTCTGTTTCATGTACTCATGGGTGGAACTGCTGCTGGCAAAAACCCTGACCTCGGTTAACGCCAAACCCATTGCCGCCATCATGACCCGAACCGCGAGCACCTCGGGCTACGAACTTGGTTTGCTGGCCGCCGCCGGTTCACTCACTCTGATACCCGGTGCAATCGTTATTTACTTCGTGCGTAACCACATCGCCAAGGGCTTTGCCCTGGGACGGGTTTAATCCCGTGGCAATGTCATGATCGACTTATCCTGGATGGCCTGGACCTGGCCGACCGCCGCGTTTTTCGTGGTGGTCGTGTTATCCATCGTGGTGATGGGCATCTGGGAAAAATTCAGCCCCGGTGGCAACCCGCGACGCGGTGTCCTCGGCATCGACACTACCCGCGGAGATCGACTCTTCATTTCATGGCTGGGTAGCGGCTTTATCAACCTGGGATGGCTGGCTTTTTTCGGTGCCCCGTTATGGGGTGCGCTGGCACTGATGATTGCCTGGTTCGTTTTCGTATTCAGGAAGGTCTGAGGTAGCTTTGCAACAGCACAGCCAGGAAACAACAGACTAGACCTATGACCCTCAGAGATACCAACATTGCGCGCCTTGAAAATGAAGAGTTTGACGTGCTCATCGTTGGCAGTGGCATCAATGGCGCGGTTTCGGCTGCCGCGCTGGCGGCGCGCGGGATAAAAGTCGCTTTAATCGATGCCGCCGATTTCGCCGGGTTTACCAGCCAGCAGTCTTCCAACCTGGTCTGGGGAGGCATCAAGTACATGGAAGGCTACGAATTCGGGCTGGTAGCGGGGCTGTGTAAATCACGCAATCAACTGCTGAATAGCTTTCCATCCACAGTCAAGGAAATCCGTTTCCTGATGACGATCAACAAGCAGTTTCGCTTTCACCCCTGGGTGATCCTGGCGAGCACCTGGCTGTACTGGATTCTGGGTCGGGGAAGGACGCGTACGCCACGACTGGTTTCATCCCGCCAGATCAAACAGACGGAACCGCTGATCAACACTTTCATCAGTACCGGTGGCGTCGAATATTCGGATGCGTTTCTGCACGATAACGACGCCCGATTTGTTTTCAACTTTGTACGCAACGCGATGGACGAGGGTTGTGTTGCCGCCAATTATGTTAAATCAAACGGCGCGACACGCGACGCCAGCGGTTACTGGACGGCACAGGTGGAAGACCAGGTCGGCGGCAGTCGATTCTCGGTTCGCTCCAGGATATTGATCAACGCCGCCGGCGCATTTGTCGACCAGCATAACCTGCTTACCGGTATCGAAACCGAGTACCAGCACCTGTTATCCAAAGGTATCCACCTGATCGTGCCACAGATTTCTGACAGCCATCGCGTGCTCGCCTTTTTCGCCGATGACGAGCGGCTGTTTTTCGCGATTCCGATGGCGAATCGTACCTGCATCGGTACCACCGATACCCGGGTTACAGATCCGGTCACCACGGTGACCGATGAAGACCGGGACTTCGTACTATCGAATATCAACGCCCGCCTTGATTTACCCGCCCCGCTGACGCCGGGCGACGTTATCGCCGAGCGTTGTGGTGTGCGTCCGCTGGCAACCCGCAAAAGCAACGATCGCTCGATCGATGTTCAGCAGCTGTCGCGCAAGCATGTTATCGAAATGACGGCCACGCAAAATCATATCAGTATCTTCGGCGGCAAACTGACCGACTGCCTGAATGTCGGTAATGAAATCTCCGCCTGTGTCACCACACTGGGCCTGGCACCAAAAACCGTTGGCAAATGGTATGGCGAACCCGGCCGCAAGGAACGCGAGGCCTTTTTCAGTCGCGCGCACAAACTCGGCATCGACGAAATTGTCGCCAATGATACCAGCGAAGCGCTGAGTGAGCGTTTATGGCGGCGTTACGGCGCAGATGCGCAAAGCATGCTCGATGCCATCGAGCAGGACCCCTCGTTATCCGAACCCCTGGTTGAGAACACAGGAATCCGTCGTTGTGAGATCGATTACCTCGCAAAAAACGAAATGATCGTCAAACTCGAGGATTACCTCAGGCGTCGTTCCAAGATAGAGTTACTGATGTCGCGCGACGCCCTGCGTCAATCGGCAGGATTGTTTGAGGCCTGCGAAAAATTGTTCGGTGACGACGCTAAAATACGCTTCGATGAGTATTTTGCATAATCACTCCGTATCGCTTATACCCTTGCCATTTACCGGGAGGTTCAGATGAGTCAGTATATTCTCAGCATCGATCAGGGCACCACCAGCTCGCGCGCGATGTTATTCGACGAACATGGGCATGCCAGCTTCACTGCGCAACGGGAATTTACCCAGCATTTCCCGAAAGACGGCTGGGTCGAACACGACCCGGAAGAAATCTGGGCCACGACTCTCGAAGTCGTCAACGAGGCCCTGGACAAGGCTGAACTGCAACAACGCGAAGTCACCGCGATCGGCATCACCAACCAGCGCGAAACCACGGTGGTGTGGGATCGAAAAAGCGGTAAGCCTGTTTACAACGCGATTGTCTGGCAGGATCGACGCACCGCAGAATACTGCGAGTCGCTGCGCGCAAAAGCCATGGAATCCGTCGTGATCGCCAAAACCGGCTTACTTCTCGACCCCTATTTCTCCGGCACCAAGGTCAACTGGATTCTCGACAATATCGACGGTGCCAGGGAGCGCGCCGAGCGCGGTGAACTGCTGTTCGGTACCATCGACAGCTTTCTTATCTGGCGCCTGACCGATGGCAAGGTTCATGCAACTGACGCCACCAATGCATCGCGCACGCTGATGTTCAATATCCACCGACAGGACTGGGATACGGAGCTGCTTGAAATGCTGGATATTCCCAAATCCATGCTACCCGATGTTCGGGACTGTGCCGCGGACTACGGTCGAACCAGCCAGGGTCTATTCGGCGCGGAAATTCAAATCGCGGGTGTCGCCGGCGATCAACAGGCAGCGCTGATTGGCCAGGCCTGTTTCGAGCCCGGCATGATCAAGAGCACCTATGGTACCGGCTGCTTCATGATACTGAATACCGGCGAACAGGCGCTGGCGTCAGGCAACAAGTTGTTGACCACGGTCGGTTACCGGCTCGACGGGAAAACAACTTATGCGCTGGAAGGCTCGATCTTTGTCGCCGGAGCCGCGGTGCAATGGCTGCGCGATGGCATCGGCATCATCGATACCGCGCATCAAACCGAAGCCCTGGCGGAATCGCTCGATTCCAATAACGGCGTTTACCTGGTGCCTGCATTTACCGGACTGGGCGCCCCCCACTGGGACCCCGACGCTCGTGGTGCCATCTTTGGTATCACGCGCGATACCGGCGTCGCAGAACTGGTTCGCGCCACCCTCGAATCGGTCTGCTACCAGACATTCGACCTGCTCGAAGCCAAGCGTCGTGACGGTCTGAAACCCACCCGACTGCGCGTCGACGGGGGCATGGTGCAGAACAACTGGTTGTGCCAGTTTCTGGCCGATACGCTCGATATCATCGTCGAAAGGCCGGCAGTAACCGAAACAACCGCACTCGGTGCCGCTTACCTGGCGGGCTTGCAGATCGGATTATTTTCGTCGCTTGAGGACATAGCGCAACACTGGCAGGCGGAGCGCGAGTTCGATCCTGCAATGGAATCCGGTCGACGAAACCTGCTGCTCGCCGACTGGCACGAGGCGATCATCAAGGTCAAAACCAACGGCTGAAAGACAGGCGCTAAAGCCGGCGTGCCAGGAAGCCTGAGGCGGTTAGCACACCCAACAGGAGTTCACCCCGGCCAGTAATGTACGGGCAAAACGCCTGCCATATGACCTGGAAAACCTCGGCGAACAGGTATTAAAGGGCTTCGAAAATTCGCTACATGTTTACCGGATTTCACTACAACCAGGCGCCTCTATTTTGCGCGTATCGTCCTCACCGGTCGCTGCTGTTTTTCCGCTTTCTTCAAATACTCGATAGTCATTCGCTTGTTATAATGGTACTCAAAGTCTCATTTTTGTAATTTTTAAACGGTATTGCAACCAAATTACCACTTTTTTCCCAGAATCATGTCGGCTGCCTTCTCCGCAATCATGATTGTCGGCGCATTGGTGTTGCCGGATACGATCTCCGGCATGATCGACGCATCGACTACACGCAACCCCTGGATACCATGGACCCGTAACTGGTGATCCACCACCGCCGCGGCATCCTTACCCATTTTGCAGGTGCCCGCCGGATGATAAATGGTCTGGCTGTAACGCCGTGCTGCATCGAGAAGCTCCGCATCGGTCTGGAATTCACGACCAGGCACATACTCATCAATGATGCAATTACGCAGCGAGGGGGCCTCGGCGATGCGGCGTGCCACCTTGATACCACCAACCGCAACCGCGCAATCACGCTCGTCCGACAGGTAGTTGGGATGAATCTCCGGGTAAACCAGTGCATCGGGCGATTTGATCACCACCTCTCCACGGCTATGCGGGCGTAATTGGCATACGGAAGATGTGAAAGCTGAGAACGGGTGCACTCCGTCACCGGGCTTATCGGCGCTCAGGGGCTGCATATGAAACTGAATATCCGGGCGCTCCACCGCGTCGCTCGAACGCGTGAAAATAGTAACCTGGCTTGCCGCCAGGGTTAACGGTCCACTGCGGCTCATAAAATACTGCAATCCGACCATGAACTGTTTCAAAGGGTTGTTAAGTTCATCATTCAGGGTGCGCTTATTGGTTTTGAACACCAGACGAATTTGCAGATGATCCTGCAGATTCTTGCCCACGCCGGCCAATGGATGTAAAACTTCGACCCCTGCCTGTTGCAATTGGGCCGGATCCCCGATCCCGGAGCATTGCAGAAGCTGGGGCGAATTTATCGCACCGGCACTCAGAATGACCTCGGCACTGGCATTCGCCGTATGTATCTGCCCACCCTGGCGATAGGTCACTCCGCAAGCCCTTTTGCCTTCCATGACCAAACCGGTGACCTGGGCTCGCGTCAAAATTTTCAGATTATCTCGGCCCTTGGCGGGTCGCAAAAAACTTTTTGCCGTACTCCAGCGGAATCCGTTATACGCGGTTTGCTGGAAATAACCGACGCCCTCCTGCTGACTGCCGTTGTAGTCTTCGTTCAGCGGAATGCCGATTTCGGTGGCCGCCTGGATGAAATGTTCGGCGATCGGGCGCCGCAGACGCAGGTCGGAAACCTTTTGCGGCCCGCCGATGGCGTGAAACGCATCGGCACCGCGCGAATTGTCTTCCGATTTTTTGAAGTACGGCAGCACCTCGTCGTAAGCCCATCCCGGGTTGCCGAGCTCGACCCAGCGATCGTAGTCCTCCGGCTGACCGCGCACGTAGAGCAAACCGTTGAGCGCACTCGACCCACCGAGCACTTTACCCCGGGGCCACTGCAGCCGACGTCCGGCGATACCCGGATCCGGTTCGGTCAGGTAACACCAGTCGAAATCGGGATTATGCATGGTTTTGAAATAGCCGACCGGTATGTGTAGCCAGGGGTTTAAATCCCTGCCCCCGGCCTCGACTAACAGCACCTTGTGCGCCGGATTCGCCGACAGCCGATTGGCAAGCACGCAGCCAGCCGATCCGGCGCCAACGACGATATAGTCGAATTTATCCACGAGCCCCTTACCGTTATATGTTTCGATTCGACGATACAATAAGTGCCGCTAAAATGGAACAAATATTCTCGTTTAAGGCCCGTTGACGAATCTGTTAGGTGGTTCTACTCTGAATAGCTCCATCAAGTTCGGTTTTTGGGATACCGAAATTTATAGGCATTTAGGCCTGTTATTCAACCGCAAAAAGCTGTAATATAGAGACCAGAAGTCTCATTTAAACTAAAGTTTTGTCGATTTTCGGCATTGAACTGGGGCCGGACCGCCGGCCCAACAAGCTCCGGGGCGCTGCCTTCAGCCTCGCGATGCATAACATAATATTAACGAAGGCATTCTTATAATTAGAGGAGTAGATATGATCAAACTAAAATATATAGCTGCCAGTGCAGCAGCCTTGACCCTCATGGCATCGTCTGCCATGGCGGCTGACAAGGTCTTGCGTATCCAGTCGGTGCTACCCACCTCAGCTGACGAAGTCGTTATGTTGAAGGAGTTCGGTAAAGATGTCGCTGCGCTGACTAATGGGTCACTCACCATCGAAGTTCTGCCAGCAGGTGCCGTTGTTGGGCCACGAGACATCATTGATGCGGTCGACGCGGGTCTGGTTGAAGGTGGCTTTGCCTGGACACACTATTGGGCTGGCAAACACGTTGCGGCTAACCTGTTCGGCGCGCCTGTTGCGGGTGCCGGTGTAGGTCTCGATAACATCGCGTGGATGAGCTGGTTCCAGTTCGGCGGTGGCAGGGAGCTGTATGACCGCCTGTGGGATGAAATGGGCGTGAACGTCAAAGGTTTCATGCTGCAGCCAGTGGGCCCTGAGGCACTTGGCTGGTTCCCAAAGCCGATCAAGTCGATGGATGACTTCCGTAAATTACGCTTCCGTGCACCTCCGGGCATGGTTGGTGCCGCTTACGCTGAAATCGGTGTTCCAGCGGTTGCTATGGGCGGCGGCGACATCCTGCCAGCGCTTGAGAAAGGCACGATCGACGCAGCCGAGTGGTGCTGCCCCAAGCCAGACTCCGTCTTTGGTTTCCA
>JBATHL010000484.1:0-7401 GCA_049666745.1 Gammaproteobacteria bacterium | reverse complement strand
GACAGGATGCTGCTGCGGACTTCGGTGCTCAGCAGGTTGCGCAGGTCGAGGTTGGCGTAGTTGAACCCTGGCTTAAATTCGAGTTGTAATTGTTCGTTCTTAACCAGGTATTCGCATTCCAACGCGTTATTGATGAAGTCTCGGAACAACAGGCGGTCAAAAAAGTCGGGGGAATTGATGCCGTAAATCATTGAGATTTTTTGCGCGAGTAAATGACAGCGACGTTCGAGTTCTGCTTCCTCTAGTGGCGCTGCCGATGTCTGCCACAACACGATGAAGGTCATGTAGTAGCGTTCGAGAATCGGCTGGACTACGTGCCCAAGCCTGATCAACTGTATAAACCGACGACTGTTCCGTTGTGGACGGCGTAAATCATTTTCGTTCCGCTCAAGCAGGGATTCACCAATCAGGCAGGTGATGCATTCATCGATAATATCCGGCAGCTCCGAATCCCGCCATTCGAGTTGTAGCTCAGATTCCAGAAAAGGGTATAGCAGTCCTATTTTGCGCTTAATGGTGGCGCATGAAACGCGTCGAACATTGGTGAAGCAACAGGCTATCAATGCCGGAACAACCAGGCTATGTAAGCTATTGTTACGGTAATAGCCGATTAGCGCCGAGTCTTCGGGTTTCAGATAGACAATATCTCCCAGTTCATTTTGGCGAATATGAATGATCTTTTGCCCGGCGATGCGTCTGATCTGTTTTTTATTCACCTTGCCTTCGATGCGAATCGATGCCAGACAGGGAGCCCCGCGGATGAGTCGGTGATGCAGTTCCGCCTGGCTCACCAGTTCTTCGATCTCGATGCTTTGCCGTGGTGTCGCGAGTAGTATGGTGGCAATTGAATTGACCGGGTTAATCACACAGGCGCGGTTGATACCGTGCATTATTTCGCGGGATAGATGTTGCAGGCTAGCTCGATACCAGTCGGGTCTCTGACTGATTTCGTCAACGCGACTCGCCCAGTCGCTATGGTGTTGCTCGAGTAACCCGCTCAGCTGTATAGGCTCACCAAAACTGACAGTAACCTTGCCGAAGTGCCCTTTAAGCCTGAAAATTGCGCTCAGCGCTCCGAGGGTAGACTCTCTTTTCTTCTTGCCGCCGTAAAGCTCGCCAATATAAGACTTGCCTTCAATCAGCTTTTCGTAGCCGATGTAAATCGGCACGAACGCCATGGGGCGCGCCTGGCTTTTTATATATGCATCGACGGTCATGCCCAGCATGCCGAATTTGGGTTTGAGCATTCTGCCGCTGCGGCTGCGGCCACCCTCGATGAAATACTCCAGTGGTACCCCGAGCTTTACAAGTTGATACACATAGGCGCGTATTACCGCATTGTAGAGCGGGTTGTCCTTGAAACTGCGGCGGATGAAAAAAGCACCTCCGCCACGCAGTATGCGTCCGATGAAAGGAATGTTGAGATTGTTGCCTGCCGCAATATAGGGCAACGCAAGATTTTCGTTGTAAATGACGTAAGACAGCAACAGGTAATCAACGTGACTGCGGTGACAGGGGACGTACACCAGCTGATGAGTGAGGGCCGCTTTGCGAATACGATTTGCATGGTATATCTGGATGCCGCTGTAGTACCGGTTCCAGAAAGCACGCAGCAAGCGTAGCATTATCTCGATGGTCAGTTGGGTGCAGTCGGCGAATATCTCACGGCAATATCGATGGGCCCTGCTGTAACCGCGCCGCGTGTTGTCGACTTCCTCTGCTATCAGTTCCTGTACGATCCTGTCTTCGATAACCTGTGCAGAAAGCAGTCTGTGGCTGGTGATTTGTGGTCCAAAGGTGGCTTCGCGTTGTTGACGCAGGGTAGTAACCAGCAATTCCTGCAAGTTCTGTGCGTCATTGTGGCAGGCAACAATATCGCGCATGTTCAATGTTGGTGAAAAAATCAGCCGGGTGTTGCGGCCGTGAATTAAAATGGTAAAAAACTTGCGCGTGCGTCCAGCGAAAGCCCAGGTATCGGCGAACAACACCTGAAACCAGTGTTTATGGCGGGCTAGTGGGCGACCCCAAAATACCGATACTGGTACTATTTGCAGTTCAAGCTTGTCGTTATTGGCAAGGACCTGCATTAAGTCGGTTAGCATCACCGAGTGCTTGCGACGACCCTTTATCCAGTCACCCAATGGGCTGCGTGATGCAATACTATAGACCGAATGATATTGCCTGCCGGTCTCGATGGGTATCTTTGCAAGTGGGTCGGGAAGATCGCAGCGAGCTGCAATTTTACCCAGTACCAGCAAATCGCTGATTCCACGATCGGCGAGAACATATAGTACCGGTTGCGCCGGATCTATAACCGGACGTGGATCGTCTTCGGGTAAAACCTCTACCCTGATCCAGAGAAACAATATCCAGCGAAGAAATCGATTAAACTGTGTTTTCAACGGGAACCTGTAGACTAAGTGCTATTAACCCGGCGATAAAGTATATCGTATTCAGGGCTTCAAGAATGCGCCAGATCAAGGCGCAGCTTGCAGCCAAGGGTTGTTCCCTTGGCAAAAGCTGCAACGCCGAGATGGCGCATTCTTGAAGCCCCTATCTCTTCGATTTTAATAAGTAAGGCCAATGCGTGTCTGCCCGCAGACTGCCCATTTAATATCAATGGCAAAACTTGCTTTAGAATGACTAAAACGGCGTTTTGATGCCTTGCTGCGAACAGACACGCGTTGGCTGAATGCGATATACTTTATCGCCGGGTTAATGATCACAGAATGATAACCCCTCGGAGTCTATCTAATGAAAAAAATCAGGCTGGAATTTGAAAATTCCAATGGTGAGGTACTGGCAGGGCTACTGGAGTTGCCCGAGCGAGTCGATGAAATTTCCAGTTTTGCCCTGTTTGCGCATTGTTTTACCTGTGGCAAGGATATTGCCGCGGCTTCTCGTATCAGTCGTGCCCTGGCGGCGCAAGGTATTGCGGTATTACGTTTTGACTTTACCGGTCTGGGTAATAGTGACGGTGATTTTGCCAATACAAATTTTTCGTCTAATATCTAGGACCTGGTGCAGGCTGCAAAAGCACTCGAGGCGCAATATCGGGCGCCGCAGCTGCTGATTGGACATAGCCTCGGTGGTGCTGCAGTGCTAGGTGCCGCGGCAAAGCTGGACTCGATAAAGGCGGTGGTGACCATCGGCGCACCGGCAACGGCACAGCATGTGGCGCATTTGTTCAAGGAAAAAGAGGCGCAGATCCAGGCGCAGGGTGAGGCGGTAGTTGCCCTGGGTGCGCGCGAATTCTCAATTAAAAAACAGTTTCTCGATGACATCGATCAGTATTCATCGACCGAAAAAATACGCAACCTGGGCGCCGCTTTACTGGTGTTTCATTCGCCCCTGGATACGATAGTTTCCATCGATGAAGCCGGCAGTATTTTCCAGGCGGCGCGGCATCCGAAGAGCTTTGTTTCACTGGACAAGGCCGACCACTTGCTGAGCAAGGCGGCAGACGCGGAGTATGTCGCAACTACCATTGCATCCTGGGCGAGCAGATACCTTGATCTCGAACAGGAAGATGCAGCGCCGGCCAGTCTCGATCTGGCTGATGGTGAGGTGCTGATCACCGAACTCGATCACAAGTTTCTGCGTGGTATGTACAGCAATGGTCATTTTCTGCGCGCGGACGAACCGATCAAGTACGGTGGTAAGGATTTGGGGCCATCGCCGTACGACCTGTTGTTAATGTCGCTCGGCGCCTGTACCTCGATGACCCTGCGCATGTATGCCAATCGTAAAAATTTACCGCTCGAAGATATCAGCATAAGACTGATACATGAGCGCGTTCACGCTGAAGACTGCGTCGATTGTGAAAGCAAGGTCGAGCGCATTACGCGACGCATTTCTCTGCTGGGGGATCTGAACGAGGAGCAGCGCGGCAAGCTGCTTGAAATAGCCGACAAGTGCCCGGTGCATCGTACCCTGGAAAGCGATCCGAAAATTGTTACCGAGCTGGTCGAGTAGTGTCTTAAAACTCTCGTGCCAGGCGCAAACCGAAAGTGATATCAGGTGCCGATTCAACCTTGATGTCCTCGGAGAAAAACAGATCGAGACGATGATTGTCGAATAGCTTGAGGAAACCAAGGCCGAGCTGAATTTGCAGGGAGTCGCCGAATGCCGTTAAATCGCTGCCGTCGATAACTTCTGAATGCCAGTCCAGTTGTACCGTTCCAGCCAGTCCGTCATTGAACAGATACTGGGTTCCCAGTTGCGCAACCCAGATTTCATCGACCAGCAGCCCTTGCAGATTACCGTCGTCGCCGGGAAAACTCACTCCGAGCAGGCCATAGAGTGACATTTCGGCATTGATTAGCGTTTCGTGGGTCAACCAGGTCGCGAAATCGATGGCTTCATTGCCGCTGTAATCGGACTCCGAGCCGGTGGGTAGCTCGATACCGACGAAATACCGGGTTCCCTCCGTCAACTGGTAACCAAGTGCGAGGCTGATGTCGGCGAGACCGCTACTGGATTTATCCTGGGAATACTCGACCTCGCCGTCACGGATGTATTCAATGTCGATGTCGTTTTTCGGGAACTTGTTGCGATCGCCCTCCGGCAAACCAAAAGCATCATGCCAGCTGTCTATAGCGTCATCAAATTCGCCACCGCGGTTGGCGATAAAGGGTGCATTCACCTGGCCGAGCCAGTTATCCTTGCGATATCTAAGCCCCAGTTCGTAGCGATAATTTTCGACATCGAGAGCCAGATACTCATCTCCCTTGCTTTCCAGCTGGCTGGTATTGGTTACATATAAACTATGGTCGATGCGCCAGCCATTGCCGCTGCCAAACGGTGTGTAAGCGGGTATATAGATGGGCTGCAGTACTGGATTGAGGTCGCGCGTAGCCAGCCCCGCGGCAGTGTTTGCAGCATGGCTGCTGGTAAAGGCCAGCATGCCGGTAACAACTGCGATTGCGCTAATCTGTTTCATAGTCACCGTGTTCGCGCGTGGCGAGAAATTCGATTTCAGGCCAGCGTTCCTGCGTCATCGTCAGGTTAACCCGCGAAGGTGCGACGTAAGCGAGGTCGCCGGCGTGGTCCAGGGCGAGATTGCTACGCAGTTTAACTTTGAATTCCTCGAGTTTTTTGTCGTCGCTGCAGGATATCCAGCGCGCCGTATTAACGTTAACTGCTTCAAACTGGCAATCGACACCATACTCATCCTTGAGCCGGTGAGCAACCACGTCGAACTGCAAAATACCGACTGCACCAAGGATCAGGTCATTGTTGGCAAGCGGCCGGAATAGCTGGGTTGCACCTTCCTCGCATAACTGGGTCAGGCCTTTCAACAGCGCTTTCATCTTGAGCGGGTCTTTCAGCTGGGCGCGCCTGAATAATTCAGGTGCGAAATTGGGTATACCGGTAAATGCAAGCTGTTCGCCCTGGCTGAAGCTGTCGCCGATGCGAATGGTGCCATGGTTGTGAATGCCGATGATATCACCGGTAAATGCTTCCTCGACATGTCCTCTATCCGCGGCGAAAAAAGTCAATGCATCGGGTATTTTCATGTCCTTGCCGAGACGCACATGCCTTACTTTCATACCGCGGGTGTATTTACCGGAACAGATCCGCATGAAGGCGATTCGATCACGGTGCTGCTTGTCCATATTGGCCTGAATTTTGAAAATGAAACCACTCAGCTTGTCCTCTTCAGGGGAAACTATGCGACTCCTGGTAGGGCGTGCCCGCGGTGACGGCGCATATTCGTTAAAGGCATCGAGCAGTTCGGCCATCCCGAAATTATTGATCGCCGAACCAAAAAATACCGGCGTTAGCTCACCTGCAAGATAACTGTCGAGATCAAATTCGCTCGAAGCACCGCGTACCAGTTCGATCTCCTCGCGAAAGTCATCGGCCATCGCGCCCAGTACCGCATCGAGCTTGGGGTTGTTCAGGCCCTCGATAACTTCGCCTGAGGATACCTTGTCTGACTGGCTCGCTGAAAACAGGTGCACCGAGTCATTGAGCAGATGAAACACGCCCTTCAGGTTTTTACCCATGCCGATTGGCCAGGTGATGGGTGCGCAGCTAATCTTGAGTACTTTTTCGACTTCGTCGAGCAGATCGATCGGATCACGCCCTTCGCGATCGAGTTTGTTGATAAAAGTGATAATCGGAGTATCGCGCAGGCGACACACGTCCATTAACTTGATGGTGCGCTCTTCGACGCCCTTGGCGCAATCGATGACCATCAGGGCAGAATCGACCGCGGTTAAGGTACGATAGGTGTCTTCTGAAAAATCCTCGTGTCCCGGCGTGTCTAGCAGGTTGATAATACTGTCGCGATACGGGAACTGCATCACCGATGAAGTAACCGAGATGCCGCGTTGCTTTTCCAGTTCCATCCAGTCGGAAGTTGCATGCCTGGCCGCTTTGCGGCTCTTTACGGTACCCGCCATCTGGATGGCTTTACCGAACAATAACAGCTTTTCAGTCACTGTCGTTTTGCCGGCGTCCGGGTGCGATATAATTGCAAAAGTGCGGCGTCGACGCATTTCGTCAATGTCTGACATCTTTTAATTCCAGTATGATTTACTAAGGCTGGCTAGGTGAGCGCATCGTTAGTCGCGACTATATGTCTTGCGAAAAGTAATGCGTCTTCCCGACCCTCCGGGGCGGGATAATAATCTTTACGGGATCCGATTTCGTTAAATCCTGCCGCATTATAGCAATTAATCGCCGCGGTATTGCTGGGGCGAACTTCCAGTAACATGGTTTGCGCCTGTTTCGCCCGTGCCTCCTTGATCAGAAACTCGATAAACTGCTTGCCAAAGCCTCTGCGCTGATACTCATTGGCAATCGACAGGTTGAGCATGTGGCTTTCACCCGCGGTAACACTGATTACCGCATGGCCAACAATATTTTGCTGTTGCAGGGCCAGCCAGCAGTAATAACCGACACGAATACAGTCACTGAAAATCCTGTCGGTCCAGGGGAATTCGTAAACTTCCTTTTCGACTTTCATGACCCTCTCGACGTCGCCGAGCGTCATGCGCCGAAACCACAAATCGAGATCACTCATTGCAGCATCTGGCGGAGCAGTTTCAGATCTTGCCAGACGATGGCCTTGGCAGACGGATTACGCAGTAAATAGGCGGGATGGTAGGTCACCTTGAGCGGAATTTCAGTTCCAGGCAGTTTGTGCATTTGCTGGATGAGCTTGCCAACGGGAAGGTTGCTAGCCAACAGGTTATGCGCCGAAACGCGGCCAACCGATAGAATCACTTTGGGTGCAAGCTGCTCTATTTGCGCCTCGAGGAAGGCGCGGCATTGCTGCGCTTCATGTTGTTTCGGGTCGCGGTTATTGGGTGGTCGACATTTCACTATATTGGTAATGTAGACCTGTTCGCGGGCAATGCCAATTGCAGCCAGCATCCGATCGAGTAACTG
>JBATHL010000483.1:0-5950 GCA_049666745.1 Gammaproteobacteria bacterium | reverse complement strand
GGCGGATGCATCCACGGCCAGGGTTCCGAGTACTCGAGATGGTCGCTGAGCACGCATGCCTCGCGTAGATATTGAAAACCGAGTTCATGGTTGCCGGCGTGGTAGTCGACTTCGCCATTCATCATCGCCTGCGCTACTGCCAGAATGTCGCGGCTCGGATTGTTGGCCATGATATGCCATTCAGGTACCTGTAAATAGAGATCGTAAAACTGCTGCTGGTAGGCGCGACCCGATTCCAGGTCACCCAGTGCCGCATGCGCTATGGCCTTGGCATACACCAGCAAAATGGTTGTGATCGGTACCGCGTCTGGATTTTCCGGCATCTCTTCGTCACAAATCTGTTGCCAGCATCCGAAACGGACCAGCACGTGCGCGCGCCCGGCATAATAGCCTTCCAGGGTTGACGCCAGATACCACGCGTCGCCAATAATTCGCTTGTCTCTGACCAGGTCGCAAATGCGATCGGCACTTTCCAGCGCCTGGTGGTACTGACCGAGGAACATCGATGCCCAGATGTTAAAGTCATGGTTATGCACCACCGAGATCATGTAAAACTCATCCGTGCCGCGTAACTCGACATAGTCGCTGTCGACCTTGATCGCGCGACGATTGGCATCAGCCGCGTTTTGCCAGTGCCCGCACAGGCTATCGATATGACTGGCCATGTGTACCAGGTGTCCGCTGTCGGGACACAGGTCGCGCAGCTGATCCGCGCAGGGTAAAGCCTGCTCCGGTGTGGGTGACATTTCATAAACGTGGATATAGAAATGCAGGATGCCGGGATGTGGTGTGAGCTTGCCTTTGTCGACTGTATCGAGACCATGCTCGAGAATGTCGATCGCTTCCTCAGTACAGGCGTCGGTGGCCGCAACGCCGTGTTGTAAATCCCATAACTTCCATGGCGTCAGGTTCATAACCGACTCGGCGCAGAGGCAGATAACATCGAGATCATCGGGGTAATCGCGGTAAACACGGCGCATGGCGTTGGCGTAATCCTGTGTCCAGTTTTCGAGCTGGGCGGTATGTTTCGATTTCGATGCTGGATGCTTTGCGCCGAGGGCAGCGATAAGTGCCTGCTCGACCGGGGATGCGTATTGACTCAAGGTCGCTGCCTTCATCGCGTACTCGTGGCAGGTAGCGATTGCCTGAACCCGTTCCTGCTCGCCGTACCATGTCCAGGGTTTGTTATAGAACGGGCCACCCGCATAAGCCATACCCCAATAACCCATCGCACAATCCGGATCGAGCTCAATGACTTTTTCGAAGCAACGCGCGGCTTCCTCCTGGTTGAAACCATAGCACCAGATCAAACCGCGGTTAAACCAGGTCTGCGCCATTTCCACACTGGTGGTGATTGTGCGCTTGTAATTACCGAGGTCGAAGTATTTGTCCATATATCACTGTCTAAAATTACCCCACTAATTATATTGATTTCCTGGCGAACCGGAATTGATTAAATCCCCGGACATGTTGTTTTTTATCAACAATGCCATCCTCGACGTATTCGACAATTCTATTGTCAGCGACTATGCTGCGGGCTGATTTATAGTGAGGTGAATACCGAATGCCGGAGCTTGAATACTTAACTGACAATAGAGCAGACCGTTTCGTTTTGAGACCCGGCCAGAAGACCATGAAAGCGGTGGTCACGACCGGCAACGGCGGTTACGACAAGCTCGATTATCGCGATGTACCGATGCCGGTGGCAGGGCCGGGCGAGCTGGTACTCAAGGTCCTTGCTGCGGGGGTCAACAATACCGAGATCAACACTCGACTGGGTTGGTATTCGTCCTCGGTAACCAGTGGTACGGAACAGTTTGCTGCGAACGATAGCGAGGGTGCCGAGCCTGCAGATGGTGGCTGGAATGAAACGACACCCTTTCCATTCATCCAGGGGACCGATTGCTGTGGTGAAGTGGTCGACGAGGCAGATGATATCGAATCATCCTGGATAGGATCACGCGTACTGGTGCGGGCCTGTATGCGCCTGCATGGCTTCGAGTCACTGGACAATATCTGGATGGCTTCGGATTTTGACGGCGCGTTTGCCCAGTATGTGAAGGTCCCGGCGAGTGAAGTATTCAAAGTCGACTGTGACTGGAGTGATGTCGAGCTGGCGACGATTCCATGTGCCTACGGCACTGCGGAAAATATGGTGCACCGTGCCGGCGTGAGCGCCGGCGATCATGTGCTCGTGACCGGAGCCTCGGGTGGTGTCGGCTCTGCCGTGGTGCAACTGGCCAAACGCAGGGGCGCGCAGGTCACCGCGGTGGTAGGTAAATCCAAAATTGATGCGTTGGCCAGGCTCGAGGTCGACCGGATAATAGAACGCGGTGCCGATCTGATTACCGAGCTCGGAGAATCGAGTGTCGATGTGGTAATTGACAATGTCGCCGGACCGGGTTTCGAGCCGCTATTGAAATTGCTCAGGCGGGGTGGGCGTTATGCGTCATCGGGCGCTATCGCCGGGCCGATGGTGAGCATGGATATGCGCGATTTTTATCTCAAGGATTTACTGTTGATTGGCTGTACCGCCTGGGATGAGCCGGTCTTTCCGAATCTGATCGGTTACATCGAACGCGGCGAGGTAATTCCGCTGGTGGCTAAAACCTTCGCGCTTGAAGATATCGTCAGCGCGCAGCAGGAATTCCTGCAAAAGGCGCATTTCGGTAATTTTGTGCTGGTACCAGCCTGACGCGATGCCAGTAGCTAATAGGCATACCCGCGTAATCAGGAATTCTGTCAGGGAGGCTATGTTACAAGATTTACTGTCATGCATTTTGGATACCGCGGTCAAGCCGCGGTATGACAAAAGGGAAAAGCCATTCCCATGATTTTTCAGTCATCCCCGCTCCCTCCTAAGTCATCCCCGCGTAAGCGGGGATCTCGAGACAACGCCACCATTGCAAGATCCCCGCTTGCGCGGGGATGACTAACAAAAAGGGGGATGATTCAAGAACAGGGGGATGATTCAGAATCGGGGGGATGACTCAGAAATAGGGGGAGTGGCTCGAGAATGAGGGAGTGACTCAATAACGCAAGCGCCGGGTTTAGAGCAGTTCGGCGATGTAAATGAATAGCGGCAAGGTGAAGAAAGCAACGATTACCTGAAAGGTTACGATACTCGACATCAACTCCGCATTACCTCCCATTTTACGCGCCATGACATAAGCCGAAGCCGCGGTAGGTACCGCACCGGCGATAATCGCAACCGTGCGCGCAAGCCCATCGAGCCCGACCAGCCAGGACATCAGGATGATGATAGCCGGCATCCCGATGAGGCGGGTTAACACGCCAATCGTCAGTAGCAGTTTATGTTGTGCCGCCTGACCGAGATTCATTCCGGCACCGACCGCGAGCAACGCCAGCCCGAGGCCGCCGGCGCCGATGATATCGATCGCGTCGAACAGAATGTCAGGCACGCCCAACCAGTTGAGCAGGAGCCCTGCAACGCAGGCGATGATTAGCGGGTTGGTGAGGATTTTTTTAGCGACCCCAACGAAATCAGGCTGCGTGTCGCTGCTGCCATAAATCGATAGCACGATGACCGAAATCACGTTGAGCAACGGTATCATGATGGCAAGTGCCAGCGCCGCGAGGGTTACCCCGTTGTCGCCATAAAGCGGTCCGATGACGGCGATTGCGACGAAACCATGGAAGCGGGTTGCACCCTGGAATACGCTGCTGAAACTCGGCCCGCTTTGCGGGAAACGCTTCCACACGATTGCCTGGATCAGGATTAACAACGTTGACATGCCGAGGATGGCAACGACCAGCACGATCATGAAATCGAGCACCGGTACACTGCCCAGGTTAGCCCGGCTCAGGGTGCGGATGATCAGGAACGGAAATAAAAGGTAAAAACAGATGTGCTCGATCGCGGACCAGACCGACTCTTCGACGATCCGTGTTCTGAACAACAGGTAACCGATCGCGATGATCAGAAAAATCGGCGCGATTGCATTAAGGGTTGTGGTCAAGCCTGTCCTGTGAGTTCGTCTTCATAGCTACAGGGCACCGAGCGCGGCTGCAGTGTCACCGCAGCGACGACCGATTCGAAACTTGAAACTTCGCGGGTATGTACATCGTAGCGACCCACGCGAATCAAGATACCATCGTCTTGCAGTGCAAGTACGATCGCGGCAAATTTGACCGGTACACCATGTTTGTCGGTGTACAGGTAATACACCTTATCCCCGGCCTGCATTAATGAGGCGTGATACCCCGCAGGCGTTCACTTCTGCGCCGCAGCAATTCCAGCGTGCTTAACAACACGACGGAGAACAATACCAGGATAGTCGCGGCCGAAAGAATGGTTGGGCTGATTTCCTGGCGGATACCGGACCACATTTGTAGCGGCAGGGTATGTTGCTGCGGACCGCCGATGAACAGGATGATGACGATTTCGTCGAAGGAGGTGATAAATGCAAACAGCGCACCGGAGATCATGCCGGGTGCGATCAGCGGCATTTGAATCTTGAAGAAGTTATAGGTCGGCGTACCGCCCAGGTTGGCACCGGCACGCATCAGCGATTTATCGAAACCGACCAGCGTCGAGGTGACGGTTATGACCACGAACGGCAAGCCCAGGATGGTATGCGCCAGGATGATCCCCGGCAGGGTTGCAATCAGGTTGACCTGGGCGAAAAAGAAAGCCATGCCGGAAGCGGTGATGATCAGCGGAACGATCAAAGGCGAAATCATCAACGCCATGATCAGGCGTCGTGCGGGCATGTGGTCACTACTGAGGCCCAGTGCGGCCAGGGTTCCGACAGCGGTTGCCAACAAGGTTGAGATGACCGCAATAATCAGGCTCTTCTGCGCCCCGGTCAGCCATTTGTCGGTACACATGGTCGATATGTTGTCTTCGATATTGCCACAGATGCCAAACAGGCCCCGGTACCAGCGCAAAGAGAATCCATCCGGGTCCAGGGATAACATTTCCGGGGTAAAATTCAGGAATGGTGCCGAAGTAAATGACAACGGGATAACGACGATCAGCGGAGCGACCAGGAAAAACAGTACAAAAGCGCAAAACGCCAGGTAAGTGTAGTGCCATACCCGTTGGCCAGTGGTTTTATAAATTGGTAAGGCCATGTCGTTAACCCATCTTCATGTTGTCGATACCGATTATTCGGTCGTATAACCAGTAAAGGACAAGAATCGTGAACAACAGAATGCTGCCCATGGCGGCGGCCAGCCCCCAGTTGAGAGACCTTTGCATGTGATAGGCGACCATGTTGCCAATCAAGCGCCCGTCTTTACCACCAACTAACTCCGGCGTTATGTAGTAACCAATGGCGACGATAAACACCAGGATACAGCCAGCCCCGATGCCGGGGATGGTTTGCGGCATATAAACCCGGATAAATGCCATGGTCGGCGTAGCGCCGAGATTTTGTGCGGCGCGCATATAGGTCGGCGGAATTGTTTTCATCACGCTGTAGAGCGGCAGAATCATAAATGGCAACAGAATCTGGGTCATGACGATGACGGTACCGTTGAAGTTATACATCATCGCCAGTCGATTATCGTCATTGAGGACACCGAGCGCGACCAGCGAATCATTCACCACGCCCTCCTGCTGCAGCATGATCATCCAGGCCACGATGCGCACCAGCAGGGAGGTCCAGAATGGCATCAATACGCAAATCATGAGCAAATTTGATATTCGCATCGGCAAGGTAGCGAGTAAGTAGGACACCGGGTAAGACAGGATCAGGCAGGCGATAGTAACGATGAAGCTGACCATCAGCGTGCGGTACCAGAGCAGGTTATAAACGCGTCGTTCTTCTTTTACGGAAATAATGTTTTTGTCAAAATCGTAGGTCTTGTCGACCGAGTTAAGAAAATAACCGAAGGTTCGCTTGTCCTTCATGATGCCCAGCGACAGCCAGAACTCTTTGTCGGCCCAGCGTTCGTCAATCTTGATCAGGGCTTCCTTGTAGGG
>JBATHL010000482.1:0-2175 GCA_049666745.1 Gammaproteobacteria bacterium | reverse complement strand
GTGCTCAAGGGTCAGCGAACGGCAAGTATCTGGGCGACACAGGACGTTCCTGAGGTAAGCGACTGAGTTTTCGGCTAAACGCGTACTCCCGACCCAAAGCCGTCATTTATAGGAGTCTAATATAACGTCTGGGAATGGTGAAAGGTGACATTCACATTTAATGAATATCAAGCGACATGCTCTGAAATAACCTGTCGCATCTTCTCTTCCGATGGCACGTGACCTGATTCGATTATCTTGCCATCGAGGACTACCGCCGGAGTAAACATCACCCCCAGCTTGGCGAACTCTGCGGGGTTAGTCAGGTGTTCGATTTCAGCATCTATCTCCATCTCGGTGCACACCTTGCGTACAACGGCTTCAGTGGCCTGACATTTGGCGCATCCTGGTCCTGCAATTAGGATTTTCATGTATTTATCCTTCACAAAATAAAGTTGCCGTATAACCAGCCCATCAGCGTCCCAAGTACGACTAGGGTTGGCACATATACTAACGCCTTTTTGATACCAAAAACCCGGGCAATTGCAAGCCAGTTTGGCAGGCTAAGGCCAGGGCCCGTTAACAGAAGTGCCAGGGCCGGGCCTCGGCCCATCCCTTTTTGCATTAGTGTGTGGACGAAGGGTGCCTCTGTCATGGTGGCAAAATAACTAAAGGCCCCCAAGATCGTTGCAAGGAAGGTGGCTACGATTCCGTTGCCCCCCAGCCAACTCCTGATCCACTCTTCAGGTAGAAGGAAACCAATGATGCCGACGATAAAAACACCGATCAGTAAAAGCGGCATTATCAGGCGTACGAACCACCAGGTTTCTTCCAGCCAGCGTCGTATTTCTTCTCGGCTATAGGCTCGCCACGCATAGAAGCCGGTAACCAGCGTTAATGCTCCCCAGACCAGTATCTTTTGCCAGTAGGGGCCAGAAGTGACCAGATAGTTGGGCGCCAAAAGGGTGATGACAAGAAGGACTATAAGCCCGACGGAGCGTTTGTCGATAATACTCCCTGCTTCCAGCGGGTTTGCGACCGGAATCGCTTCAGCACGATCTTCCGTTCTGAATGCGAGGGTCATCACCCATCCCACCGCAAAAGCCATCAGAAGCGCAGCGACAATACGCGCGACCACCATTTCGGTCCCGAGAATCATCCCGGTATAGGTAAGCGCTAACACGTTGGCTGCCGGAGCGACCCACAGGACTATAAATGCGGCTCCGATTCCTGCGCCAGCATAATAGAGACCGCTGGCAACTGGAATTACGGTGCATGAGCAGGCAGCAATGAGGAAGCTGGAACCGCTTGCCAGTGAAAAAGAACGCAGCTTACTGACTTTTTCACCAAGAAGGGCGAGTACTGCTTCTCGGCGGATAAATGTGACCATGGCACCGGCCAGGAAAAAGGCGGGTACAAGACAGGTCAGCACATGGGTCGCTATATAACCTTTGAGGGCCAGAAGTCCGGCGCTAATAATGTCAGCTAACATCATCTTCTCAATATTTTCTCATTGCTCTGATAAGTAGTTTTCACGAACCAGCACAGAGGTGAAAGCAGTTTGCTCCTGATGATCCACTACATCTTACACATTTTAATTGTTAAGGCGTAAACCTTGAACGGCTGGAAAAGGTTGGAGATTACCGAAAACTATATGTGACTGGATGACCGCTTTCAGAATTAACCTGCCATTTGCGAGTAGGATGGTAAACGACGTGTTTTGGCCGAAGTTCACCGTATACAGCAAAGTAGAGTAGCTACCCTATCCTAACCGTGAACGGCAAGTAACGGGCCGGTTCCGGACTAAAGAGACTGCGCGGTAGAAAACTGAATATGCGACAATGACTCGAAGTACATCAGTTAGAGAATGCACATGGATGAAATCGAACTCATTTATTCAAAACATTGCCAGCCAGTAACAAGAAATGGCCAAACCGTTAAGGTTAAGATTTACAGTTCAGGAAAGAATGATTGGATTCTCGAAGTTGTCGATAAAGATAACAATTCCACAGTCTGGGATGATCCATTCGATACGGACGACGAGGCATTCCAAGAATTCGAACGTACTCTGAATGAAGAAGGCATTGAAGCTATGATCGGCCTCCAACATTGATAGAGTAGTTATTCGGGCAGTCGCTTGGCGCCTTACAGATAAGCACACCTCGGTCCCCCGACTGATCTTGATCGAACATAAAG
>JBATHL010000481.1:0-5178 GCA_049666745.1 Gammaproteobacteria bacterium | reverse complement strand
TCTCGCACCTTCGTCATCAAGCATGGCCTCGACCAGCAACTGGAGTGGCAGGAGCCGCTGGTAGTCGGGTGCATTAACTGAAAGATCCAGGTAGCGCCGAAACTTTTCCAACGCCGTCTCCAGCCTGTGCTCGGAGATGAAACGATCACCCACGATGCTTTCGCCGTAGTAACGGGCAAGGCGAGGCATCGTTCTGGGTGATGACGACAGCGCGTTCTGCAATCGATTCTCCAGAATGTTGAGTGCATCCGAATAGTCGTGCTTGATCGCGGTCCGTGCGACCAGGTCTACCAGAAAGGGGAAATCCGGTCGGCCGGTCAGCTCGGGTTCGGACGCAATTTGCTCCAGCACCTCGAGTACATTCTTCAGCTCCCTCTCGGGCACCCGGGCACGGTCCGCCAGATACAGCGCATAATTCGCGAATGTCAGATAGATGCGCTCTTTGGACAGAAAAGACTCAAAGTCCTGTTCCAGTCTTTTCGTCTCGTCACCAAAACGCACTTCCAGCTGTTCTATGGCATCAGAAAACTGATCCTGGATCGCAACCTCGGTTTGACTGGTGATGGTTCCACGAACCCAGAGTGTGATCGCTGGTATCAGCAAGCCCACTACAACCACCGAAACAACGCCAATCACACGCAGCCGCGTCAGGTTGCGTCGCTCCATTTGTTCAGTCACAGACTTCGTAATAATGGTGGTGAAGTAATCACTCAGTTTCTGTTCTGACTGAATGATACGGCCGATGAGTTCTGCCTCGCTCCCGACACTGTCCGGTTTCTCGGGTTTCTGACTGTCATGTTTATCTGCCACTTCTAAAGGTTCCTCGTTAAGTGTACTGAACCATCACGCGTTACTCGCGCAGTTCGACTTTTAGTAAACTGCTTGTCACCCTAAAGCGTTACCGCAGGAGGGTTAGCTATCCAATAGCTGCTATAAATATTAAAATTAGACTTAAATGTTTTCTGCTCAAATAAACTCTTTAAGATATCTGCCGACAGCCACTGATTTTCATTGTCTCGCCTGGTAGTGACATAATCATTTCTCCTTCTAGTCAAATTGGTTGCATGGTCGTGACGACAACCCTTATCGATGACGTGCCCGAAAATCAGACTGATGCTACGGAATGTCTAATTTCGAGATCTGTCATCGATGTAATTTGTTCGTCTGAGTTTGATAATATTTATTCAGGCAACTGTTGTCTGGCCATTTCGTGCCAGCTCTGTCGTCAACGGTCTGTCGCCGAATCCACGGCCATGGCGACTAGTTGCGGCTTCGGTAGACCCTCGGAGACATGCCCGTCCAGCGTCGAAACGCCCGGCTGAAGCTGCTGGGATCGATATAACCGAGGGCACTGGCGATTGCGGCCATGTTCGCGTCCGGCTTGTCGAGCAGCCGGCAGGCCTGTTCATGGCGGATCTGCTCAACCAGTTCGCTGTAGCTAAGACCACTCGCCTTCAGCCGGCGCTGCAGGGTGCGTACCGAGATCCCGAGACGTTCCGCGATATCGTCGATCGTCGGATAGCGCACGGCTAACCGCTCTCTAATGAGCGTCTCGTACACTTCGCACCATCGCCGATCTTTCATGAAAATATTTCCTGCTATTACATCGAGCTTGCTTTATGCAGCTCATATCAATATGAAAACTTATAAAGCAAACTGAAATACAATTCTGGCCAGTAAACGCCAATTCGGTCTATCGGGTAGGATTGCACGGGTAGAATGGCAGTGGCATTGCCTGGGACGCTGGCACGAAATGGCCAGAATTGTCTGGTTTGATATGCCAGAGTATAAATCTTAGTCGGTTGTCCGCATCCAATGCCTTCAATACGGTATGAGCGGATTGATAGCTGACCTCGTTTACTGCTACTTACGCATAGGAGACAGAGGAATGAATCCGATACCTTGTTACCGCGCAGAGTACCTGCAACCCAATCTTGATCTGCTGCGCAACACCGGTGGAGCGCGAGTTGCGCCAGGCCGGCCTGCCCGCACTCCTTACCGCTAGTGTTTACCCTGGTTTATCTAAAACAAAAAACTTATGCCGCTCTCGAATACTTTTGTCAAAGCTAAGTCGCGCTGGCTTAGCATGGTCTGCCTGTTACTTATAAGTCCACTGGGCCAGTCCCAGGAGATTGAGGATGCTGATGCAATAGGGACCAAACGTATGGATGCCGAGGCCGCGAGCGGCCACAACCGCTTTTTTCTTACGCCTCACAAACGAAATTACTTCCTCGTCACCTACGGTGACAATCCGAACAATGAGGCTTTCAGAGACTTCCTGAACGACGATGACGCTGAACTCGACGACGCGGAAACACAATTCCAGGTCAGCATCAAGGTAGCGCTGGCGAGGGATATACTCTCCGAGGGCGATGCACTTCAGTTCGGTTTTACCCTCCATTCCTTCTGGCAAACTTTCAATAGCGATGAATCGGCCCCCTTTCGCGAAACAAATTACCAGCCCGAAATCTGGTATCGCAGAACACTGCCGTGGAATTCTTTCGGCAGCGACACCATGCTGTGGGGGATCGGTGCGGAACACCAGTCAAACGGGCGATCCCGGGAGCTGTCACGAAGCTGGAACCGGGTCTATACCACGATAACCTGGCTGGCTGACGATTATTCGTTCCGCTTGAAACCCTGGTATCGCATTCCCGAAGACAGTAAGGACGACCCCACCGATACCGATGGCGATGACAACCCGGATATTCACAAATACATGGGTTACTTTGAATTTACCGGCATATATCGAGCTGGTGATAAGGAGTTCGGTTTCCTGGTACGCAACAATATCGGCTCAGGCGCCTCACGTTCGAGGGGTGCGATTCAGCTTGACTACACTTTTCCGTTGTGGGGACGGTTGCGCGGTTACGCAATGGCATTCAACGGTTATGGCGAGAGCCTGATAGATTACAACACCAATATAACCCGGGTAGGCCTTGGCTTCCTGCTCTCCGATATACTTTAGCTCGCTCCGGCTAAAAAAGGCACCTGCCCCGCCTGGCTATTGTGCCGCACCGGACCCGGTCAGGTAGCGAGCCATACCTTGCACATTGAGTTCACGCCATCGATCAGAGGATTCCATCCCATTGCTCTGTACGATTACTGCGATTTACAATTCCCATAGTGACAATCAGTATAAACTTGAGCCAGCAGCTTATTTATAGGGAAACAAATTAGTCTGCAGCAGAGAATAGTTGGTGGGTTAAATGGCGGGATAAACCAATTTTGAAAAAATAAAATCCTAACTATCAAATAGTTAGGACTTAGTCTGGCGGAGAGAGAGGGATAGACTCAAAACGCGATTGCAGCTCGCGTTTTGACCCCTGCGGGGCGCCTGGCGGCGGTCCAAAATGCTGGCGCATTTTGTCGAACCGTAGGGTTCTCATCAAACCTCTCTCTCCGCCAGACCAAAAAAAGCCCCGCGTTGCGGGGCTGTTTTTTGGTCTGGCGGAGAGAGAGGGATTCGAACCCTCGATACGCTATTAACGTATACTCCCTTAGCAGGGGAGCGCTTTCGACCACTCAGCCATCTCTCCGGATTTAACGTATAAATTACAATGCAATAGCCTGATATACAAGGCCATTACAGTAGAATCGATTGTGAAATAGCGATGAAACTCGCTTCAAATGGAATCGAACACTATTCTTCGACTGTATTTCCCGATCCTTCCTCACCTTCTTCCGCTTTGATACGATCGTAAATTTCCTCACGATGTACCGCCACTTCCCTGGGTGCATTCACCCCAATCCTGACCTGGTTTCCCTTAACACCCAGAACGGTGACTGTCACTTCGTCTCCGATCATTAAGGTTTCCCCGACACGCCGCGTTAATATCAGCATTCCATCTCTCCAAAAAAAATAATGCAGTAATCTCTCATCCCGCCTTCGTGGCAGGAACAACGCTTTTAATTATTATATGACCATTTTCTCCGGGCCAACCGCAATATTACCCCAACTGACTCAAGCTAGGCCAGTTGAAAAATTTTATGATCTTTTCCTTAATTCGAATCCTTCGTGCAAGGCGCGCACGCCCAGTTCGAGGTATTTTTCGTCCACTACAACCGAAATTTTTATTTCAGAAGTAGCGATCATCAAGATATTAATACCTTCATTCGCCAGGATTTCGAACATGCGGCTCGCAATACCCGCGTGTGATCGCATGCCAACGCCAACAATCGAAATCTTGACGATCTTGTTGTTGCCGGACACTTCGCGGGCTTTTAACTGCTTTGCGGTCTGTTCGAGCGAACCCAAAGCGGTATCAAAGTCATTGCGATGCACCGTAAAGGTAAAGTCGGTAGTGCCATCGGCGCTGACATTTTGCAGAATCATGTCGACTTCGATATTGGCATCAGAAATCGGGCCCAGTATCCGGTAGGCGACACCCGGCGTATCTGATACACCGTTTATGGTTAACTGGGCTTCGTCGCGATTGAACGCGATGCCCGATATCAGGGCTTGTTCCATAGTTTTATCCGTACCATATTCCGAGGTTATCAATGTACCGTCACCCGCTTCGAATGAAGACAGAACGCGCAGCGGCACTTCGTATTTTTGTGCAAATTCGACCGCACGAATCTGCAGTACTTTCGAACCGAGGCTTGCCATTTCCAGCATTTCTTCGAAGGTAATGGTATCCAGGCGGCGGGCATCCGGCACTACCCGCGGGTCGGTAGTGTAAACGCCATCGACGTCGGTGAAGATCTGGCATTCATCGGCCTTCAACGCCGCGGCCAGCGCCACGCCGGTGGTGTCAGAACCGCCACGTCCGAGCGTGGTAATGTTGTCAAACTCATCGACGCCCTGGAAGCCGGCAACGACGACGATGCGTCCATCTTTCAGGTCAGCGGCAATTTTTTCATGATCGATCGATTTAATGCGTGCTTTATTGTGCGCACTATCGGTAGTAATCTTGGCCTGGGCGCCGGTGTAAGATCGCGCAGGGTAACCCCGCTTTTCCAGCGCCATGGCCAGCAACGCGATGGTGACCTGCTCGCCCGTCGTCAGCAGCACATCGAGTTCGCGCCCGCGCGCCTGCGCATCGACCTGTTTGGCAAGCTCAACCAGGCGATTGGTTTCACCACTCATCGCTGACACCACGACTACCATGTCGTTGCCATCGTCCCGGTATGAGATAACCTTGTCCGCAACAGCTTCGATGCGCTCAATAGTGC
>JBATHL010000480.1:0-2559 GCA_049666745.1 Gammaproteobacteria bacterium | reverse complement strand
CTTGAGTCATTATCACGCCTGGCTGCGGTCCTGGTCACACTGTTGATAACCGCGCCGGCCGGTGCCGACGAGAGCGGCAAGGCATACCTGATCGAGGTCAAAGGAGCGATCGGCCCTGTCATTCAGGAACTCGTCACACGAGGCATCGGCGATGCCGAACAGGAGCACGCCGCGGTGGTTATCCTGCAAATGGACACGCCCGGCGGCCTGGATCATTCAATGCGGGAAATCATCAAAACCATCCTGGACGCCCAGGTACCGGTTGTCACCTGGGTTTCTCCACCGGGATCGCGCGCCGCCAGCGCGGGCACCTATATCCTGTACGCCAGCCACGTGGCGGCGATGGCCCCGGCGACCAACCTCGGCGCGGCAACACCGGTGCAGATCGGCGGACTACCCAAACTGCCCTCCCCACCGCCGCAGCCGGGACAAGAAAAGCCGGTCGGCGACGGCAAAACCGATATGGAACGCAAGATTTTGAATGACGCGATCGCCTACATCAAAGGACTGGCGAGACTCAGAGGCCGTAATGAACAATGGGCCGAGCAGGCAGTACGCGAGGCTGCCTCCTTAAGTGCGGAGGAAGCGCTGGAGCTGAACGTCATCGACCTGGTCGCGGCCGATCTCAACGACTTGCTGAAACAGCTCGACGGGCGCGAAATCAATATCAAGGGACGCATCCTGGTGCTCGACACCGATGCCATGGTCGTCGAACGCATCTCCCCGGACTGGCGCTCCGAGCTGCTCGCCATCATCACCAATCCCAATATCGCCTTCGTGCTGCTGCTGATCGGTATCTACGGACTGATTCTCGAGTTTTCCAACCCCGGCGCGATATTGCCGGGCGTGACCGGCGTCATCTGCCTGTTGCTCGCGCTCTACGCGCTGCAGGTGCTGCCGGTCAACTATGCCGCGCTCGCGCTGATCGCCATCGGCATCGTGTTCATGATCTCGGAGATATTCGTCACCAGTGGCGGCATTCTTGGTATCGGCGGTGTCGCCGCGTTTACCGTCGGCTCGGTCATGCTGTTCGACGACGATTACCTGGCCGTGTCGATTCCGATGATCGGTGGCACCGCGCTGGTCGCCGCCGGCTTCATGCTGTGGATACTGAGGCGGTTCGCCACGCTCAGACGTGCCCAGGTGGTCAGCGGCGAGGAATACATGATCGGCCATGTCGGCACCGTGCGCGAGGCGTTCGACGTCCACGGGCGGATCGACCTGGACGGCGAAAACTGGATCGCGGAGACCCGCGTTCCGCTGCAGGCGGGACAAAAGGTGCGCATCACCGCCATCGATAAACTGGTACTCAAAGTCGAACCGGCCGAGGAATCGTCCGAGGAGGAATAAACATGTTTTTACTCGAATACATTATGCCCGCGATCATACTTATAGCGATTCTTGCTTCTGCAATCCGAATCCTGCGGGAATACGAGCGCGGCGTGGTTTTTTTCCTGGGCCGTTTTCAGAAGGTCAAGGGACCGGGGCTTATTATCATCATCCCGTTCATCCAGAAAATGGTGCGGGTCGACCTGCGCGTCATCACCTATGACATCCCGACCCAGGACATCATATCGCGCGACAACGTGACCGTGCGGGTCAGCGCGGTATTGTATTTCCGCGTGGTCGACCCGGAACGCGCGATTATCCAGGTGGAACAATTCTTCGAGGCTACCAGCCAGCTGGCACAGACCACGCTGCGCTCGGTGCTGGGCCAGCACGACCTCGACGAAATGTTATCGCAACGGGATAAGTTGAACGCTCACATTCAGAAAATCCTCGATGAACAGACGGCTTCCTGGGGAATCAAGGTCACCAATGTCGAGATCAAACATATCGACCTGAACGAGAGCATGATCCGCGCCATCGCCAAGCAGGCCGAAGCCGAACGCGAGCGTCGCGCAAAGGTCATTCACGCCGAGGGCGAACTGCAGGCATCCCAAAAGCTGTTAGAGGCGGCGGAGGTCATGTCGAAAAATCCGCAGACCCTGCAGCTGCGCTACCTGCAAACCCTCAACGACATATCCAGCGAAAATGCCACCACGATCGTGTTTCCGTTGCCGATCGATATCGTCAAAGCGTTCGCCGCACAGAAGCCGGAAACGGTCGACTAGAGCGTTCCTGATCGAGAAGCGGGAAAATGTGATTGGGTCATAGGGTCAGGTCTTTGGTTTTGATGCCCAGATTAGAAATCAAAGACCTGACCCTGTAATCGGTAGTCGCGCATGTCTTGCCCCTGTGCCTGCTAGCTGTCCCTGGGCGTTACACCACCGTGATCGATGCGTTCGTACTCGGCGATGACCTGCGCGCCCAGCAACAGGATGATGGCCGCGAATTCGAAACTGAGCAGGATGATAATGGTGGTGGCGAGCGAGCCGTAGATGATGCTGACGAACGACAGCGTGGTGAAATACCACACCAGGGCATGGCGCGTCAGTTCCCACAACAGCGTGGCCACGATACCGCCGACCAGGGCATGCGTCCAGGCGAGTTGCCCGACCGGCATCACCAGGTAGACCGAGGTCAGCAGCAGGGCCTCGCCGAACACACCCAGCAGGT
>JBATHL010000479.1:0-1601 GCA_049666745.1 Gammaproteobacteria bacterium | reverse complement strand
GAAGTAGGCCGCGTAGAAGCCGTCGCCGCCTTCGGCGCGCAAGCCAGGAGGGCCTTCGTCGGAGCCGCCGAGTTCAATTGCCTTCTTATAGATTCGATCGACTTGGTCGCGCGAATCGGCCACAATGCCTGCCATCACGCCATTACCCACCGTTGCCGGTTGACCATCGTAGGGCTTCATTATGCAGAGCATCGGTTTGTCCATTGCTGCGGCCCACGCATAGCCTCGTTCGCCAAATTCCATCATGCGAGTGACGCCCATTTCCGCAAGCAGTTCGTCGTAAAACGACGCGGCGCGAGCGAGGTCATTGGTACCAAGAACAACATATCCAATCATCGGGATCTCCTTCGGGGGTAGTAAATGTGTCTGATTATCAACTTGGCGATTTACTGCAAGCGCCATTCCTATGCAATGTTGGCGGGGAAACAGTACTTTTGGCGCCGCCTGACGGCTGCTTTGTATATGGACTCACTCAGGACGGTATCACGCGCGTGTCCTCTTTTGGGTGCATAGCGACCACCCGGTACGCCGAAAATTACAACCCGACCTGCGGATACTCCGAATTGCCAAGCCTCCTGCCATGGTGCATTTTCTCACCTGTGCGTCATGCAGGAGGCACGTGATTATCGCGTGGCACTCGCGGAACGCCACGGAGAGGACTATGAGCGCCGTCAAGCTAACCTACGATTCTGATCACCATGTAACCGCAACCAAGGAACCCCAACACAAGATAGTAGCCGTAGACTGCCCGTACACCGGTGACGGAGCGGAATTCTCACCGGCCAACCTGCTCAGCATCAGCCTGGGGAGTTGTATGCTGCTGTCGATTGGCGCGGTCGCCCAGCGCGCCCACCTGGATCTGAGCGGAACCACCGTGAATGTCGGATTCAAAGAGGTGGCCGAACCATTCCCGCACGTTGCTGCAATTGATTATGTCGTCGATATTCCGCGCCAGTTCTCAGCGGTTGATATGCGGCGTATCGAAAATGCCGCCGATTTGTGCCCGATAAAGACAAACATCGGTGACGACACGAAAATTACTGTGAAATTCAACTACGCGGAGGCTGAAGCGACCTGAAGTACCCTTCGGGCAAAGCCACCAGATACCCGGGGCAATCGATGGATGACCGGGATGGCGCGCTCATCGCATCACCAGATTCCCGGCAACAGGCGATAGCGGACGCGTTCTGAATACGCCGCATAACCCTCGAGGTCTTGCCGCAGGGTCCGATCTTCGAGCGCGGTTCGGACAACAAGTCCGATGACCGACAGGATCGCCGGCAAAAAGGCCCACCAGGAACCCAGCAAGAGCGGCGCTGACACGCACCATCCAGAGAATCCCACGTACCCTGGATGACGAACAAATGCATACGGTCCAGTGTCGATCACCCGATGACCGCGTTCCGTCTGGATCCTGACGGTTTTTTCGAAAAAGGGATTCACACCCATCGACCACGATAAAAGGGCCATACCCGGTATAAATAGCATCAGTCCGATCGGCCAGAATAATGGAGACATAGTCGACCACTCGAATCGAACTGCATCGAGGCCTGCAACGACGTAAGTCGATATCAAGATTGGACCAACGATGACACCGTAGG
>JBATHL010000478.1:0-5437 GCA_049666745.1 Gammaproteobacteria bacterium | reverse complement strand
ACCTGTTATTAATCGAGCAAAATGCTAGCATACCGCGCATGTCACAGACCCGTCGCCAAAAACTTGCCTCCCGGTTCCGCGAAATACTCGCCAGTGATAATGTCATTGATCAGCCGACTTCGCTGGCAGCTTACGAGTGTGATGGTTTGAGCGCGTACCGGGAACAGCCGTTACTGGTGCTGCTGCCGGAAAATATCGAACAGGTCCAGCAGGTGATGCGCCTTTGCCACCAACTTCGTTTGCCAGTCGTCAGTCGGGGGGCAGGTACCAGCCTTTCAGGCGGAGCGTTGCCGCATGCCGAAGGGGTTGTGCTCAGCCTGGCAAAAATGAGTCGGATATTACAGGTCGATCGCCTGTCACGCCTTGCCGTGGTTGAGCCGGGAGTGCGTAACCTGGCGATTTCGGAAGCGGTCAAGTCGCTCGGCCTCTACTATGCCCCCGATCCCTCTTCGCAGATCGCCTGTTCGATCGGTGGTAACGTCGCGGAAAATGCCGGCGGAGTACACTGCCTGAAGTACGGTTTGACGCTGCATAATATCCTTGCGCTCAAACTGGTCAGTAGCGAGGGTGAGATTTTCGAGATCGATCAACGCTCGCTGCGCACCGATGGCTACGATTTAATGCCGCTGCTGGTGGGTTCCGAAGGCATGCTCGGCATCGTCGTCGAAGTCACCGTCAAGCTGCTGCCGATTCCGCGTTGCGCGCGCGTGGTAATGGGTGTTTTCGATTCGGTGGAAAAGGCAGGCGATAGTGTCGCGGCGATTATTGCCGAGGGTATTATCCCGGCTGGCATCGAAATGATGGATAACCCGGCGATCCGCGCCGCTGAAGACTTTGTGCATGCGGGATACCCTGTAGAAGCCGAAGCGATATTGATTTGCGAGCTCGATGGCACGGAAGAAGAAGTGCTGGCGCAAATCGAGCTGGTGGAAAACGTCCTCAAAAAGGGTGGTGCGACCGAAACCCGTCTCGCCCGCGATGAAGCCGAACGGTTGCTGTTCTGGTCCGGTCGCAAGGCGGCGTTTCCCGCCGTCGGACGTTTGTCACCCGACTACTATTGCATCGATGGCACCATCCCGCGCAAGGCATTGTCCGCGGTGTTGGCTGGGGTGCGCCAACTCTCGGAAGAATATGGATTACCGGTAGCAAACGTGTTCCATGCGGGCGACGGCAACCTGCATCCCCTTATACTCTACGATGCCAATAATGAGGGTGAACTCGAAAAAACTGAAGCGCTCGGCAGCAAGATACTGCAGCTATGTATTCATCACGGTGGCACGATTACCGGTGAGCATGGGGTTGGTGTAGAGAAACTGGGCGAAATGTGCGTGCAGTTCGGCGAAGCCGAACGCAACCAGTTCCACGCGCTACGCGAATGCTTCGATCCGTTGAAGATTCTGAATCCCGGCAAGGCAATCCCGACACTGGCGCGTTGCGCAGAATTCAACGCGATGCATGTACATGAAGGCAAAGTGCCGTTCCCGGAACTGGACCGCTTTTAATGGGCATCTCGGCGACCACAGCAGAATGATGGTGAGATATGCAAGCTGAGATCGAAGATATCAACATCGAGGAGGAACTCGCGACCCAGGTAGCCGCGGTGTCGGCCACTGGCGGTGAAATCGAAATTTTTGGCGGCGGCAGCAAGCGTTTTTACGGGGAGTCGATGGAAGCGTTGCCGGTAGATGTTTCGGCGCATAGCGGGGTAATCGATTATGACCCGGCGGAGCTCGTAATCACCTTGCGCGCCGGCTGCAAGCTGAGCGAAGTAGAGGCCCTGTTGGCGCAAAATCGTCAAATGTTCGGTTTTGAACCACCCTGGTTTGGAGCGGAAGCAACCATTGGCGGCATGGTCGCGAGCGGCCTGTCGGGTCCGCGTCGGGCATTTGCCGGCAGTATCAGGGACTTTGTGCTGGGTGCAACAATTCTCGATGGACGCGGCGAAATCATGCGCTTCGGTGGACGTGTGATCAAGAATGTGGCGGGCTTCGATGTTGCGCGGTTGATGGTCGGTTCGCATGGAACCCTGGGCATTATCCTCGAGGTTTCGATCAGGGTTATACCAATGTATGAAACTGAACTGACGCTTGCATTTGAACATGGCATTGCTGACCAACATATCCGTTGGGTCAACCAACTCGGGGCTGAGCCCTATCCGGTTACAGCGTCTTCATGGATGGCTGGACGCAGTCAACTGCGCCTCTCCGGCAGCGAGCAGGGTGTGCGCCATGCGGCGGGCCAGCTTGGCGGCGAACCTGGCGATGCCTGCTGGGAGCAATTGAAGGAACAAACCCTGGATTTTTTCGATCCCGCCCAGCCTTTGACGCGCGTTTCGCTGCCACCGGCGAGTGCCAACCTGCCGGGTGATCGGGCGCAATTGATCGAATGGGGCGGGGCGCAGCGCTGGATTAGTGGTGAAGTCGATATCGTCGCGTTGCGACAGAAGGCAGAAGCCATGGGCGGCAGCGTCTGTGCTTTTCAACGACATGACGCCGATGTGCCCGTTTTTCACCCGTTGTCAGCTGCGATGCTGAAACTGCAGCGCAGCATCAAATCGACTTTCGATCCGGCCGGAATTTTTAATCCGGGCAGAATTTACCCCGGGTTGTAATCATGCAAACCAATCTCGCCGCGAAAATCCAGCAGGGTAAACATGCTCCGGAGATAGAGTCGATCCTGCGCAAATGCGTGCATTGTGGCTTTTGTAACGCGACCTGCCCGACCTACCAGTTGCGCGGCGATGAGCTCGACGGACCGCGCGGCCGTATCTACCAGATGAAGCAGTTTTTCGAAGGTGAGCCGGCCAACGCGGAAATGCTCAAGCATCTCGACCGTTGCCTGACCTGTCGCGCCTGTGAAACCACCTGCCCGTCCGGCGTCCAGTACAGCCATCTGCTGGAAATAGGTAAACAGGACATCGAGCAGGAGCTACCGCGCCCCTGGTGGGACCGGGCGCGACGTTGGGGTATTGTGCGATTCATCAATTCGGGCTGGCTGTTTGCGGTGACAATTCGCATCGGACAATCCATGGCATGGATTTTGCCGCGCGCGATCCGGCAATCGATTCCGCTTCGCCAGACATTGGTGACGCGTACTACTGCGACCCACCCGCGCAAGGTATTAATGCTCGCAGGTTGCGTACAGCCGGCGCTTGCGCCCAATACCAACATTCTGGCCGCTAACCTGCTCGATCGCTTAGGGTTAGAGGTTATCGAGCCGCAGGGGAAATACTGCTGTGGTGCAGCCGCCTCGCATACCTCCGCTCCCAGGTACGGTCTGCGCCAGGCCAGGCAGCTGATCGACTGCTGGTGGCCACATATCGAGGACGGAGTCGAAGCAATCGTGGTGACCGCGACCGGTTGCGGGGTTAGCGTCAGGGATTACGCACGCCTGCTGGCCGATGATCCTGCCTATGCGCAAAAAGCCGCACGTGTGAGTTCGTTGTATCGCGATTTGATCGAGCTGGTGGAAATAGAAATCGAATCCCTGGCAGGGTTCGAAGTGCCGGCTAAACGCGTCGCGGTGCATACCCCCTGTACCATGCAACACGGTCTTGGCATCAACAGCCGGGTTGAGCGCCTGCTGGCGAAGATCGGCCATGAGATTTGCCAGGTCGAGGAAGCGCACCTGTGCTGCGGTTCAGCCGGCACCTATTCCATGCTGCAGCCCGCACTCGCCAACCAGTTGCGCAAGAATAAAATCGAGGCATTGTCAAAAGATCGACCCGAGGTCATTGCCACGGCCAACATCGGTTGCCAGGTGCATCTTGCGCAGGGCAATAATACGCCGGTCGTGCACTGGATCGAACTGCTGTGAATACTCGCTAGCGCCTGCAGAGCCTCATTCCGCGCGGCGCTGCCATGAATTTTGTCCTGTCACATTATTGTCATACAAATCTGTGATTATCGTTTGTGCTGCTTCAAGGATTGATTATTCCCTGGAGGTAGGTTAGTTTAGCTACGCTTACCTAATTTTGCCCGGTAAGCAAATACTAAAAAAGTCGACAATATTAAGGGCGTTTGAGGACACTTCCAATGAATAAACTACGATATCTGATAAGTATCGGCCTGATGGCCGTGGCGGGTAGCGCGCTGGGCGCGTCAAATTGCCCCCCGGCTACCCTCTCCAATATGATGGGCGTTCCCGCCGGAGAGTACCCGCAACAGTACAACCTGGACGAGTATGAAAAGCTCGCCAACTGTAAAATGAAATTTTCCGCCAATCCGAAAGCGGGCTCAATGAATAAACGGATTCGCGGTAATCCGAAGATGCTACCGCTGGAGCAGCGTATCCCTAAAGATGCGCTGGTCGTCGTGCCTTACGACAGTATCGGCAAATACGGCGGCACCTTCGACATGATTTCGAACGCGACCGAAGCGGGTACCTCCGACTTTCTCGCGATTCGTCACGTCAACCTGGTGCGTTTTTCCGACGACCTGACCACTATCGTGCCGAATGTCGCCAAGGGCTGGAAATGGAACAGTGATTTCACCCAGCTGACTTTTTTCCTGCGCAAGGGCCACAAATGGTCCGACGGTCACCCGTTTGGTGCGGAAGACGTCAAATACTGGTATGACAATCTCTCGCTGAATCCTGCGGTGTACGAAAAACCGAAAAGTTACGTGCTGGTCGCTGGCGAACGCATGCAAGTGCTGGTCATCGATCCGCAAACCGTTCAGTTTAACCTGCCCTCACCCAAGCCGGGATTGCTGGCGCATTTTGCCAACTCGTACGCACAAGGTTTTCAGCCCAAGCATTTCCTCGGCAAGTGGGATCCGGAGCTGAATCCGGATGCCAACAAGATGGCCAAGGCCGCCGGTTTCGAAAACGGTCTGGAAGTGTTGAATAATTATTACGGAAACTCGGACTGGACCGATACCCCGTCGCCAATGCTGCGCAGCCCGAACAGGGTTAGCAAGCTGCCTGCCGATACCCACCCGACACTCGAGTCGCACATCCTGGTCGCGGAGTCTACCGAAGGCCGTCACCTGGTAGCCAACCCATATTTCCACCAGGTCGATACGGCGGGTAACCAACTGCCATATATCAGCGAACAGGACGAGATTTATGTCAACGAAGACGAAGTCCGTCTGCTCAAGCTTGTCAACGCCGAAGTGGATTTCAAGGCACAGTCGTTGCAGTTGTCCACCGCGCCTCTGCTACTGGAAAATCAGGAGAAAGGCGATTACAAGGTCGACCTGCGTCCCGAAGTCACGATCCTGACCTTCGGCATTAACATGACTCATGAGAACATGGAAAAACGCAAGGTCTTCTCTGACCTGCAGTTCCGCCAGGCGATGTCGGTCGCGATCAATCGTGAAGAAATCAACGAAGTTGCCTTCTTTGGTATGGGTGAAGCCAAGCAGTACACTGGTTTCTCACCAGCCCCCAACTTCGTCGACGAAAGATGGAAGCAGCACTACGCCCAGTATGATCC
>JBATHL010000477.1:0-1571 GCA_049666745.1 Gammaproteobacteria bacterium | reverse complement strand
AAGCCGGATTAGTTGCCACAAATGTATAATTTTTTTTTCGGCACTTAAATTGCTTATAAATCAATTATTTATATTAATAAATGCAGATACCTTGTTATGGCATATACATTCCGCCGTTCACATGAATGGTTTCTCCGGTGATATATGCGGCCGCCGGCGAGGCCAGAAATACTACCGCTGCCGCTACTTCCTCGGCGGCCCCGAGGCGTCCTAACGGGATCTGTCGAGCCAGCGCATCGCGTTGTTCCTCGGCCAGTTCACGCGTCATATCGGTGTCGATAAATCCCGGCGCCACCGTGTTGACAGTAATATTCCTGGAGCCAATTTCCCGCGCCAGCGATTTAGTAAATCCAAGCAGGCCGGCCTTGGCAGCTGCATAGTTGGTTTGTCCGGCATTGCCGGTGGCGCCGACAACCGAGGATATGTTTATGATGCGACCGTTGCGCTTTTTCATCATTGGCCGCAGAACTGCTTTACTCATTCGATAAACCGAACTCAAATTGGTATTAATGATGTCATCCCATTGCTCGTCTTTCATCATCATCAGCAGATTGTCGCGCGTAATACCGGCGTTGTTTACCAGGATATCGGGCGCACCGTATTCGTCGATTATCTGCTTGACGCAGTTCGTAACCGAATCCGAATCGGCGACATCGAGTACCATGCCGGTGCCCTTGACGCCGCTTTCGCTGAACATAGCAGTAATATTTTCAGCCCCTGCTGCACTGGTCGCAGTGCCGATAACGGTTGCTTTTTCTGCGCCCAGCGCCTGGGCGATGGCCTGGCCAATTCCCCGGCTGGCGCCTGTAACCAATGCGATTTGATCGGATAACATGTTAGATCTCTCCTATTGACTGCTGCATGTTTTCGAGTGAATCCGCGTCGAAAACTGCAAACGCCTGTAGTGATTTTTCAATTCGACGGGCTAGACCGGTAAGAACTTTACCAGGTCCACATTCGACCAGTGTGGTAACACCCCCTGCATGCATCTGCTCGACGCTGGCTACCCATTTCACAGGCTGGTATAGCTGCAGTTGCAGACGCTCCCTGATTTCGTCGATGGATGCCGCGACGGAAGCGCTCTGGTTATGCACTATCGGAATCTGCGGCATTTTGATAGTCAGGGTTTCCAGTTCTTCCGCAAGTTGCCGCGCCGCATCTTTCATCAGTGAGCAGTGTGACGGCACGCTGACCGGCAACGGCAGTGCGCGTTTGGCACCCAGTTCTTTCGCCTGGATCATGGCGGCTTCGACCGCTGCGGTTTCACCGGCAATGACGACCTGCCCCGGGGCGTTGAAATTCACCGCTTCAACCACACCACTGCTGATTGCCGCACAGGCTTCGAGCACATCTTCGTCGGTCAGGCCAATGATTGCTGCCATTGCGCCCTCTCCTGCTGCGACCGCCGCTTGCATCAGCTGCCCACGATGCGCAACCAGCTTGACCGCACTGGTCAACTCGAGGCTACCTGCACAGACCAGCGCGCTGTACTCACCAAGACTATGCCCGGCCATCATTACTGCTTGCGGCATGTCCGGTTGTTGCGAAGCTACCCGCCAGCTGGCGACTCC
>JBATHL010000476.1:0-3943 GCA_049666745.1 Gammaproteobacteria bacterium | reverse complement strand
ACTGTGGCTTCCGCGGCGTCTGCTTCTGCCACAGCTTCGACAGTTACATCCATCTCGCCAATTTCCGGCATTACCGGCATCACGGGTTGCATGCGCTTGCGGCGACGCTCTTCGTGGTAGGTTTGTCCGGTACCAGCCGGAATCAGACGCCCGACGATAACGTTCTCCTTGAGCCCGCGCAGATCATCCTTGGCGCCTTTAACCGCAGCCTCGGTGAGCACGCGAGTAGTCTCCTGGAAAGATGCCGCCGAAATGAACGACTCGGTAACCAGCGAGGCCTTGGTAATACCGAGCAAATCCTGCACATAGGTTGCCGGTTTCTTGCTCATCGCTATCGCCTTATCGTTGGTATCGAGTACCCGCGCCTTGTCAACCTGGTCGCCACGCAGTAAACGGGTATCACCACCATTGACGATGGTCACCTTGCGCAGCATCTGGCGTACGATAACCTCGATGTGCTTGTCGTTGATCTGTACACCTTGCAGGCGATATACATCCTGTACTTCACTGACCATGTAATCGGTCAGGTCACGAACGCCCTTGATACGTACGATATCGTGTGAATCAAGCTCGCCATCGACCAGCGTCTCACCTTTCTCGACATGCTCGCCCTCGAACACATTGATATGGCGAAACTTCGGAATCAGGGTTTCGATCGATTCGCCTTCGGCATCGGTAATGACCAGGCGTTTCTTGCCCTTGGTCTCTTTACCGAATGAAACCGTACCGGTCATTTCGCCTAAAATGGCCGGCTCTTTCGGCTTACGCGCCTCAAACAGATCGGCAACCCGTGGCAAACCACCGGTGATATCGCGGTTTTTCGACGATTCCTGCGGAATCTTCGCGAGTACGTCGCCAACCTTGATCTTGGCGCCGTCTTCGACGTTGACAAAGGCACCACCCGGCAGCATGTAATGCACCGGAATATTGGTTCCGGCGTAACACAGAACCTGACCCTTGGCATCAATCAGCTCCACCGTCGGGCGTAATTCCTTACCCGCATTAGAACGAATCGAGTCGTCCATAACTTCGATGGTGGTCAAACCGGTCATGTCATCGACACGATGCTGCACCGTGACCGCTTCGACAAAATCGGTGAACTTAACTTTACCGGCAACCTCGGTTACCACCGGGTGCATATGCGGATCCCAGGTAGCAAGCGTTGTTCCAGCGGCAACGGTCGCTCCGTCCTTGGTGGAGAACTCGGCGCCATAAGGGATCTTGTAGCGTTCCTTTTCACGACCGGTGACTTCATCCACTACGCCGATTTCACCGGAACGCGATACTGCGATCAGGCGTTTGCTCGAGTTCTGCACGACCTTGACGTTATGAAAGCGCACGGTACCGCTGTTTTTGACCTCGATACTGTTAACCGACGCCGAACTACTCGCAGCACCACCGATATGGAAAGTACGCATGGTGAGCTGAGTGCCTGGTTCACCGATGGATTGAGCCGCGATGACACCTACCGCTTCGCCCTTGCCGACCTTGTGTCCACGCGCCAGTTCTCGTCCGTAACACTGCACGCAAAGACCATGGCGGGCTTCACAGGTCACCGCTGAACGAACCTTGAGTAAATCGACACCGATCTCATTGATCATTTCGACTTCACGTTCTTCCAGCAGGGTTCCGTTAGCGATCAGGACATTACCTTTTTCATCTTCCAGGTCCTGCTGCAACACGCGTCCCAGCACTCGCTCACCGAGATCGACGACGATATCGCCACCTTCGATAATCGGACGCAATTCGATACCTTCCAAAGTGCCACAGTCGTCCATGTTGACGACCAGGTCCTGCGAAACGTCGACCAGGCGACGGGTCAGATAACCGGAGTTCGCGGTTTTAAGCGCGGTGTCGGCGAGGCCCTTACGTGCACCGTGGGTGGAGATAAAGTACTGCAGTACGTCCAGACCTTCACGGAAGTTCGCGGTAATCGCGTTTTCGATAATGGATCCATCAGGCTTGGCCATCAGTCCACGCATGCCGGCGAGCTGGCGAATCTGCGCTGCCGAACCCCGCGCACCCGAATCGGCCATGACGAAAATCGAATTGAAAGAAGGTTGTGTGATCTCATTGCCCTCGGAATCAACGACGGTTTCCTCGCCAATCTCTTTCATCATCGCGCGCGCCACCTTGTCGTTGGCGTGTGACCAGATATCGACCACCTTGTTGTAACGCTCACCCGAGGTTACCAGGCCGGTAGCCCACTGCTTCTCGATATCCTTGATTTCAGCTTCGGCAGACTTGATCAGATCAACCTTGTCTGCCGGTATGATCATATCGTTGACACCGATCGAGATACCCGACCGGGTGGCATAGTAGTAGCCGGTGTACATCAACTGATCTGCGAGGATAACGGTATCCTTGAGTCCGACTTCACGGTAACAGGAATCGATCAACTTGGAGACTGCCTTTTTATCAAGCGTCTGGTTGATCAGCGAAAACGGCAACCCGACGGGCAGCAGTTCACTTAAGATAGCCCGCCCTACCGTAGTATCGACCAGGGTTTTGGTTTCGATCCGGTTGCCTTCCTCGTCATGATGGCACTCTGAAACCCGGCACTTGATGAGTGCCTGCAGTGCAACCACCTTGCTTTGATAGGCCCGCAGCACTTCCTTGGCATCGGCAAATACCATACCTTCGCCCTGAGCGTTGATCTTGTCGCGCGTCATGTAATAAAGCCCGAGAATGATATCCTGGGTCGGCACGATGATCGGCTTACCGTTTGCCGGCGACAGTATGTTATTGGACGACATCATCAGGGCACGCACTTCGAGTTGCGCCTCGATAGACAGGGGTACATGTACCGCCATCTGGTCACCGTCGAAATCCGCGTTGAAAGCGGTACATACCAGCGGGTGTAACTGAATCGCCTTGCCTTCAATCAAAATCGGCTCGAAGGCCTGGATACCCAGGCGGTGCAAGGTCGGCGCACGGTTGAGCATGATCGGGTGTTCACGAATAACTTCTTCGAGGATATCCCAGACTTCCGTTACTTCGCGTTCAACCAGTTTCTTGGCAGCCTTGATGGTGGTTGCCAGGCCGCGCATTTGCAGCTTGCTGAAGATAAACGGCTTGAACAGTTCCAGCGCCATCTTTTTCGGCAATCCACATTGATGCAGTTTCAGGGTTGGTCCGACCACGATGACTGAACGCCCCGAGTAATCGACGCGCTTGCCGAGCAGGTTTTGACGGAAACGCCCCTGCTTGCCCTTGATCATGTCCGACAGGGATTTCAGCGGGCGTTTGTTGGTGCCGGTGATGGCGCGACCACGACGACCATTGTCGAGCAGAGCATCCACCGATTCCTGCAACATGCGCTTTTCGTTGCGCACGATGATATCCGGCGCATTCAATTCGAGCAGGCGCTTGAGTCGGTTGTTACGATTGATTACGCGACGGTACAGATCGTTAAGATCCGAGGTCGCAAAACGGCCGCCATCGAGCGGCACCAGTGGGCGCAGATCGGGGGGCAGTACCGGCAATACCGTCATTACCATCCATTCGGGGCGATTGCCCGAATCGATGAAAGCTTCCACCAGCTTCAGTCGCTTGGACAGGCGCTTAAACTTGGTTTCCGACTTGGTAGTTTCGATTTCGTCGCGCAAATCCTGCGCTTCACGATTCAGATCGACGTCGCGTAGCAGTTCATACACCGCTTCGGCACCCATCTTGGCATTGAAATCGTCGCCAAACTCCTCGATCGCCTCGAGATAAGATTCATCGGTTAACAGCTGACCCTTTTCCAGCGTCGTCATACCGGGATCGATAACGACGAAACCTTCGAAGTACAGCACACGCTCGATATCACGCAAGGTCATGTCGAGTAACAAACCGATGCGCGACGGCAGCGATTTCAGAAACCAGATATGTGCGATCTGGCAAGCCAGTTCGATATGGCCCATGCGGTCACGGCGCACCTTGGTCTGGGTTACTTCGACAC
>JBATHL010000475.1:0-2890 GCA_049666745.1 Gammaproteobacteria bacterium | reverse complement strand
CTTCATGTATTGCACATACACTGCGGATCTGCGCGCGGTGCTGCCTCGCACTCGCCGAAAAAATCCGCATCTCCGGGCGTATCGATATTTCATCGGGTTGCGATATGCGCCTAGCGTTACTTGCCCTTTTATTCTTCGCGCTTGGCGTCGAGGCGGCGGTGTTGCCGGAAGAACGAGTGGATCTGCTCTACCACAGATACGAGGGTGGTGGTGTCACGGTCGATGGCCCGTCGGTGCTGGTGCGCAAGAACATTGGCGACAGCGTATCGGTAGGTGCGAATTACTACACCGATAGCGTCACCAGTGCGTCGATTGACGTCAAGGTGAGAGCTAGCGAGTACACCGAGCAGCGAGACGAATACAGTGTTAATGTCGATTACCTGCGGCAAAAGACAACCATGAGTGCCGGTTATACGAAAAGTGACGAGAGCGATTATACGGCGGAAACCTATAGCCTGGGTATTTCACAGGATATGTTCGGTGATTTGACCACGGTTAGCATGGGCATGGCTTATGGCGATAATACGGTCGAAGATAATACTAATTCTGATTTTTCGAAAGGTGTCGAAGTGCGCAGCTATCGAATCGGGATTTCACAGATTTTAACCAAGAGCATGATCATGGCATTCGCCTTCGAAACCATATCCGACGAAGGTTTTCTCAATAATCCTTACCGGGAGGTGCGCTTTCTTAATCCCGATGGTAGCGTCGGTTGGCAGAAGGAGGTTTATCCGCGCACTCGCACCAGTAATGCCGCCGCCCTGCGTGGCAGTTACTATCTGCCCCAGCGCGCGGCGGTGCATGCGGGCGTACGATATTTTGAGGATAACTGGGGTATAAAAGCGATGACTTACGAATTAGGCTATACCCAGCCTTACGCGGAAAGCTGGATCTTCGAAGCCAGGTTTCGTTATCACGACCAGGATAAGGCCGACTTTTACGACGACCTGTTCCCCTTCAGGGATGCACAAAACTACCTCGCTCGCGATAAGGAACTGAGCGAATTTACCAGCACTACACTCGGCGCCGGCGCCAGTTATGAATTTGGCAGATCCTGGAGCGCTATTGAACGCGGTAGTCTGAATGCGCAGTTCGACTGGATATATTTTGACTACAACGATTTCCGCGATCTAACCAAAGCTGGAGCGGTTGGAGACGAGCCGCTGTACGATTTTGATGCCCTGGTTACCCGTTTATTTCTTTCGATCTGGTTTTAGATGGCTGACGCTTTGCGTATTGCTTCAGGTTTCGGTTTCCGCGGCGGGCAATACAACATGCATACCGCTCGTCAGGGTCGATATCGAAGCCAGCGCAATACTGGCTGAATCCGATCAGCCTGATCTGATCGAGCCTTTTCTCGGCGCCTGTATCGATGGCGAACTGATTCGCAATATTCTTTCCGCAATCTCCAATTACATAATAGGACAGGGCTACGTAACCTCACGTCCGTATTTACTGGAACAGGACATCAGCGATGGTCAGATCGAAATTCGCATATTGGTCGGTAGGATTGAAGCCATAATCGATGCCGATAGCGGCACCGGTAACGGCAAAATAGTCACCGCTTTCGCATTCAATGACGAGGTTTTGAATCTGCGCGAACTCGAGACGTCGCTAGAGGCAATAGAACGACTGGAGTCGGTGAGCGCCAGTTTCGAGATCAGGCCGGGTACCCGACAGGGCGCCAGTATAGTCGCGGTTGAGACTACGACTGAAAAACCCTTCCGAGCGGAACTGGGGATCAACGCCCAGACTGGTCTCAGCACCCAGTTGAGTCTGCTGGCGGCACTGGATAACCCGCTCAATATCAATGACTTAATTGAATTCCGTTATAATAACGGAGAGCAATATCAGGCTTATCAGGACAATCGTAGTAGTGAACTGGTTTACTCCTTCCCACTGGGCAGTTACCTGTTCGCGTTGACTTATGCGGATCTCGAATATGAGCAACGAGTGCAGGGTATAAATGGTAGCTTCCTGTCTGAAGGAGATACCATCATCAATGAATTTGAAATTAGCAAGGTGGTTGCTCGCAGTCAGACTGCCAGGCTAACCCTGGCCGTGGCCCTCGAGCTTAAAGATTCGGACATTTATTTTGATAAGCAGTTAATCGACGTGTCCAGCTACAAAACCAGCCAGGCACGGCTCGAGTTGCGCCATGACTGGTTCCAGCACTGGGGCCAGCTTTATACCACTTACAGCTACCATCGTGGACTCGATGCTTTTGGGGCCAGAGACGACGATTATTTTACCTTCGAAGACGGCTTCGAAACCGAGGCCAGCTTGCAGTTCGAAAAATTCAATTTCGATAGCCAGTTATACTACTACCTGGAAGATCCTGCCTGGTATGCAGGTTTTAAACTCAGCCTGCAATACAGTGATGATGTTCTGTATGACAACGACAAGTTGTACCTCGGGAGTCCGTACACGGTACGGGGTTATTCCTCGGCGCTGAGCGGGAGCAAGGCATGGTATTTGCGTAGCGACCTGACCCACCGTTGGCAATCGGTGGTGAATCCATTCAGTGGGAAATCTCCTGTCAAATCAATATCACTGTCGGTTGGCGTCGACTACGGAGAGGTCAAATGTGAATTCGACAATCGTGATATTTGCAGCGAGATTTACGGGGTAGGCCTGGGAGTAGAGATAGCGGATGCCAATTTTAATGGACGCCTGGTTTGGGCCCGGCCGTTGAAGGAAATCGACGATGATATCGGCGATGAGGATTTTTACATGCTGGATTTTCGCTGGATGCTTTAGATTTGTATCTTGTCTGTTATGCAGTTGCTTTGCCGTCGATGCAGGTGACTGAAAGCTATGCCTCGGCGTATTGGTTTACAACTGGCGTTCGGTGGTATCTTCACGCTCGTCCAGCTGCTCAATCTCATGG
>JBATHL010000474.1:0-15104 GCA_049666745.1 Gammaproteobacteria bacterium | reverse complement strand
TTCGCTCAGCCCCATCCACGCGACTTCGGGATCTGTGTAGGCTACCGACGGAATCGTCAGCGGTTCGAAATAAGACTTCATGCCGGCGATTACTTCGGCTGCCACCTTGCCTTCATGTGTCGCCTTGTGCGCCAACATCGGATTCCCCACAATGTCACCGATCGCGAAGATATTAGCGACGTTGGTGCGCATCTGCCTGTCAACCGCTATGAAGCCGGCCTCATCGACATTGACACCAGCTTTGTCGGCACCGATCTTGTGACCGTTAGGACGTCGTCCAACGGCAACCAGGACTTTGTCGAACAGGGTCGGCGACGGCGCCTTGTCTCCCTCGAAAGTCACCTTCAGTCCGTTCTTTTGTGCCTTGATTGCGGCAACCCTGGTTTTCAGGTGAATGGCCTTGTAGCGTTTCGAAATCACCTTGGTCAAGCCACGCACCAGATCTTTATCGCATCCGGGAATCAGGCTATCGAGGAATTCAACCACCGTGATTTCGGAGCCCAGTGCGTCATAAACGGTTGCCATTTCAAGTCCGATAATGCCACCGCCGACAATCAGAAGTTTTTTCGGCACATTGTTTAACTCGAGCGCGTCGGTGGAATCCATCAGGCGCGGGTCTTCATTGGGAAACGGCGGGATCTCGGTTGCTTGCGAACCCGCAGCGATAATACATTGTTCGAACTTTACCCGCGTCGCTTCACCATTGTTATCAACCAGCATGTTGTTCTGATCGATAAACTCCGCGACACCATGCACTACGGTGACCTTGCGTTGTTTTGCGAGCCCCGCCAGACCGCCCGTAAGCTTCCCCACGACCTTGTCCTTGAACTTGTTGATTCCCTTGAGATCAACCTTGGGCTTGCCGAAAGTGACGCCATTGGCCTTCATGTGCTCAGCTTCGTTGATGATTTGCGCGGTATGCAACAACGCCTTGGATGGAATACAACCGACATTCAGACATACTCCGCCGAGCGCCGGATAACGCTCGATCAGAACAACTTTCTTGCCCAGATCGGCAGCGCGGAAAGCGGCGGTGTAACCTCCCGGTCCGGCGCCCAGAACCACAACTTCGGTATTCAGATCGGCGCTACTCGCGGATGCCGCAGATTCTTTTTGCTCAGCTTTGGCGGCGGACCCGGAAGCCGATTTGGCGGGCGCGACGTCAGTTTTGGCGGCGGGCGCGGCGGCCTTTTTCGCAGCCGCGGTTTCCAGGCTACCGAGTTTGCTGCCCTCAGAGATTTTATCTCCAACCGCAACGCTCAGCTGTTTTATGGTTCCGGCGAAAGGAGACGGTATATCCATCGTCGCCTTATCCGATTCCAGGGTTAACAATGGGTCCTCGACTTTTACCGAGTCGCCCACGGCAACATGAATTTCGATGACTTCGACATTGTCAAAATCACCTATGTCCGGCAGTAACAGATCTTTTTCGCTCATGATTATAAAAGTACCCTTCTGATATCAGATATTACCTGGCTTAGGAAATTGGTAAAACGTGCCGCCTGGGCGCCATCGATTACACGATGATCATACGACAATCCCAGCGGCAGGATGAGCCGTGGCACAAACTCACCATCGATGTAAACCGGCTGCATTTTTGATCGCGAAACACCCAGAATGGCGACCTCGGGAGCATTTACGATCGGCGTAAAATAGGTTCCACCTATACCGCCAAGGCTCGAAATAGTGAAACAGCCACCCTGCATATCGGATGGCGAAAGCTTGCCGTCTCGCGCACGAACCGAGAGTTCACCCAGTTCCGCGGCAAGATCGAAGAGCCCCTTTTGATCGACGTCTCGCACCACCGGGACCACCAGTCCGTTAGGCGTATCAACGGCAATACCAATATGAAAATACTTTTTCATGATCAGGTTTTCACCACTCGCATCGAGCGATGCATTGAAGCCCGGAAACTCGCGCAGGGCACTTACCACCGCTTTCATTAAAAAAATCAGGGGCGTCAACCGCACTGCCTTCTTTTCAGCTTCTTTGGCGAGAGACTTGCGGAAGGCTTCGAGCTCGGTGATGTCGGCATCGTCGAACTGCGTGACGTGTGGTACCGTGACCCAGCTACGATGCAGGTGTGCTCCCGATATTTTCTGGATGCGACTCAATGCAACCGTCTCAATTGCACCGAACTTCGAATGATCGACTTCCGGCAGGCTGCTGACGCTGATACCGCTGCCGCCAGTGCTGGCCCCGCCAGACATGGCCGATTTGACGAAGGCCTTGACATCCGCCTTGACGAGTCGACCCTTGGGCCCACTGCCAATGACCTGCTCCAGGTTAACCCCGAGCTCTCGTGCATATCTGCGAATCGAGGGACTGGCATGAATGGTTTTGTTACTGCTACTCACCGCCATGCTTGCTTCAGCACCAGGGTGCGGCTTAAGCTTTTTCCCCGGCGTGACGTTGCCCCGGTGCTCATCGGCACCAGCTTCAGGCATTGCAGCCGTCACCTCTTCGGTTGCAGGTTCTGTTGCCGGTTCGGCTTCGATTGTCGCGGTCTCTGCTTCAGCCGCCACGGCGGGGCTGCTGTCAGCCGTCGTTTTCGCAGTATCACTGGTACTGAGGGTAGCGATTTGATCACCCTCATTTAATTTATCACCGACCTTGACTGATATCGTTTCAATAGTGCCGGCACTAGGACTGGGGATTTCCATCGTCGCCTTGTCTGATTCCAGCACGATGATCGATTGCTCCGCCTCGACCATATCGCCTGCTGCGACCAGTATTTCGATAATCTCTATATCCTGAAAGTCACCGACGTCAGGAAGCGTTATAGTTTGATTTTCTGCCACTTTGATGCTCCTGCTCGCCCGCCTAAACCGTCGTCGGCTCAGGCTTTTCGGGATCGATACCATACTTCTTGATTGCCTGCTGTACCACCTTACTCTCGATTTCGCCGTCATCACTCAAGGCCTTGAGCGCGGACACCACGATATAATAACGATTAACTTCAAAGAAGGTGCGCAGGTTGTCACGGGTATCACTACGACCGAAACCATCGGTACCCAGGCTGACGAAACGTGACCAGACAAATTCACGTATTTGTTCCGTATAGGCGCGAATATAGTCGGTCGAGATAATAACCGGTCCTTTGCGCCCCCGCAGCGAGGTTTCGAGATAACTTTGCCGTGCTTTTTTGGTCGGATGCAACTGGTTCCAGCGCGCGCAACTTTGCGCTTCGCGGGCGAGTTCGTTAATGCTGGTCACGCTCCACACATCGGCATTGATCTTGAAATCCTTCTTCAATAGCTTAGCCGCCTCAATAACCTCGCGTAAAATCGTACCCGATCCCATTAGCTGAACCTTGAGACCTTTTTCCTCACCTTCTTCAAGACAGTAAATGCCCTTGATAATGCCCTCTTCCGCACCCTTGGGCATTGCCGGATGCAGATAATTTTCATTCATTACCGAAATGTAATAGAAAACATTTTCTTTCAGCTGGTACATCCGCTTCATCCCGTTGTGGATGATTACCGCAAGTTCGTAGGCGAAGGTCGGGTCGTAGGATATGCAATTGGGAATGGTACCGGCGACAACCAGGCTATGCCCATCCTGGTGCTGCAGGCCTTCGCCGGCCAGCGTGGTGCGCCCGGCAGTTCCACCCATCAGGAACCCCCGCACCTGCATATCGGCGGCAGCCCAGGCCAGGTCACCAATACGCTGAAAGCCGAACATCGAGTAGTAGATATAAAAAGGAATCATGCTGACCCCGTGAGCACTGTAGGCAGAGCCCGCAGCGATCCACGAAGACATCGCCCCGGCCTCGTTGATGCCTTCTTCAAGAATCTGTCCCTTGATATCCTCGCGGTAATACATCACCTGGTCAGAATCCATCGGCTCGTACAACTGTCCCTTGAACGAGTAAATGCCCAGTTGACGAAACATACCCTCCATACCGAAGGTTCTGGCTTCGTCGGGTACAATTGGAACGATATTTTTACCGATGTTCTTATCGCGTGCCAACGTGGAAAGCATGCGCACGAAAGCCATGGTGGTTGAGAATTCACGATCGCCGCTGTCTTTCAACAACGCATCAAATATATCGAGCCCGGGGATAATCAGCGGCTCCGCAGTATCGCTGCGCACCGGCATGTATCCACCCAGCTGTTCACGGCTGTTGCGCATGTATTCCATTTCAACGCTGTCTTCCGCAAACTTGTAGAAGGGTGCCTCAGCAATATCATCGTCGCTGATCGGAATATTGAAGCGATCACGAAACGCCTTGAGCGCGTCTTCACCCATTTTCTTTTGCGAATGAGTGATGTTCTGTCCTTCACCGGCTTCACCCATACCGTAACCCTTAACCGTTTTGGCGAGGATGACGGTAGGTCTGCCAGTGGCTTCAACCGCTTCGGCATAGGCCGCGTAAACCTTGTGCGGGTCGTGGCCGCCACGGTTCAAACGCCAGATGTCCTCATCGGACATATCGGCGACCATTTCCCGGGTTTCGGGATACTTGCCGAAAAAATGTTCCCGTGTATAGGCTCCACCCTTGGCCTTGCAGGCCTGGTACTCGCCATCGACGGTTTCTTCCATGAGTCGTTGCAACACGCCGTCCTTGTCCTTGGCTAACAAATGGTCCCAGTACGAGCCCCAGACGACTTTTAATACGTTCCAGCCCGCGCCACGAAATACCGCTTCGAGTTCCTGGATGATCTTGCCATTACCCCTTACCGGGCCATCGAGACGCTGCAGATTACAGTTGATAACGAAAACCAGGTTATCGAGATTCTCGCGGGTAGCGAGTGAAATTGCGCCCAGTGATTCGGGTTCATCCATTTCTCCGTCACCCATGAAAGCCCAGACCTTGCGATTATGTTGCGGCTGGATATCACGATTCTCGAGGTACTTCATAAAACGCGCCTGGTAAATCGCCATGATCGGGCCAAGCCCCATCGATACGGTCGGGAACTGCCAGAAATTCGGCATCAACCAGGGATGGGGATAAGACGAAAGGCCATTTTCATCCAGCGCCTCCTGGCGAAAAGCTTTTAACTGATCTTCACTGATCCGACCTTCGAGAAAAGCCCGCGCATATACGCCGGGTGCGGAGTGCCCCTGGAAAAATACCAGGTCGCCCTTGTGCTCTTCGTTGGGCGCACGAAAAAAATGCATAAAGCCGACATCGTAAAGCGTTGCCGCCGATGCAAAACTCGCGATATGCCCGCCGAGTTCGCTTGATTTGCGATTCGCATGCACTACCATCGCCGCGGCATTCCAGCGAATCACCGAGCGAATACTGTGTTCGATCGCCTGATCACCCGGGATCGGCCGCTGTTGCGAGAGTGGAATTGTGTTTACGTAAGCTGTTTTCGCCGAAAATGGAAGATAGGCTCCGGAACGTCGAGTTTTATCGATCAGTCGCTCCAGCAAAAAGTGAGCCCTCTGCGGACCTTCGCGTTCGAGCACCGAATCGAGTGATTCTATCCATTCCTGCGTTTCTTCAGGATCAATATCGGTTTGATCTACCACGTGCATCGCCTTTGCTGTAAATTGGCGGGATTATACAGCATATAAATCCGCACCCAGATGTTATTATTATAATTAATACCAATATCATTCTTCATAAATCTGAAATCTACCTGTAATGAATAAACTCACCATCATCACCCCGGATGACTGGCATCTGCATTTGCGCGACTCGCCTTTCATGGAGGCAGTTGTCGGTGATACTGCACGCCAGTTCGGTCGCGCGATCATCATGCCTAACCTGAGTCCACCGGTGCGAAGCTGCGCGGATGCCATGGCTTATCGGCAGCGAATTCTCGCGGCGCTACCCGCGCATAGCCGCTTTAACCCGTTGATGACGCTGTATCTGACCGATAACACAGCTGTTACTGATATCGAGGCCGCCGGCAAATCTGAATTTATCCATGGTGCCAAACTTTACCCGGCGGGCGCTACGACCAACTCGGATGCCGGGGTCACTGACCTGGCGAAACTCGATCGGGTGTTTGAGTCAATGCAAGAACATCGCCTTGTGCTTCAGGTGCACGGAGAGGCGACTGCACCAGGTGTCGATATTTTCGATCGTGAGAAAGTCTTCATCGATCAGAGCCTTGACCGAATTCGTAGAGACTTTCCCGGGCTGCGGATCGTGTTCGAACATATTACCACCCTCGATGCCGTGGAATATGTGCGCGCGGGTGACGACTGCCTGGCAGCTACTATTACCCCGCATCATCTGCTGATCAATCGGAATGCGATTTTCCAGGGCGGTATCAGGCCACATCATTATTGTCTGCCAGTGGCCAAGCGTGAAAGGCATCGCCAGGCGTTGCTCGACGCGGCCTGCGCGGGTGAAGCCCGATTTTTTGCCGGCACAGACAGCGCCCCGCATAGCAAAAATGCTAAAGAAGCCGCCTGTGGCTGTGCCGGGATTTACTCTGCCCACAGCGCCGTCGAACTATACGCAGAAGCATTTGAACAGGCCGGCGACTTTACCCATTTCGAAACCTTTATGAGCTGTAACGGTGCCCACTTTTACGAACTGCCGCAAAACCAGGGATCGATCACACTCACGAGAAATGAGTGGTCAGTGCCTGATTCGCTGCCCTACCCCGACTCCAGCCTGATCCCGTTCAAGGCAGGCGAAACCCTGCGCTGGAAGCTAGTTGATGATGAATGAATCAACCCTGATGTCACAGCGTTTCCGCGGCTTTTTACCAGTCGTCGTCGACGTCGAAACCGGTGGCTTCAACGAAACCACGGATGCCCTGTTGCAAATTGCCGCGGTATTGATCGATATCGACGAACGCGGGCAACTGTATTGCAGCGAAACCGTTTCCTGCCACGTAACGCCATTCGAAGGTGCCAACCTCGACCCCAAGTCGATGGAAGTTAATGGAATCGATGTCGACCACCCTTTTCGCTTTGCCGTAGAGGAAAAGCAGGCGTTACCTAAAATCTTCAAACCGGTGCGCGAAGCCATCAGGAATCAGGCCTGTAGCAAGGCGATACTGGTAGGACATAACGCGCATTTCGATCTCAAGTTCATCAACGCCGCGGCGTCGAGATCTGGCATCAAGCGCAACCCGTTTCATCCATTCAGTACCTTCGACACGGTGACGCTTGCCGGCCTGGCATACGGGCAAACAGTACTCGCGCGCTCGATCCAGTCAGCCGGCATGGAGTGGGACTCGAGTGAGGCGCATTCGGCGGTATATGATGCCGAGATGACAGCAATGCTGTTTTGCAAGATTGTCAATGAAACCGCATTTGTACAGCCTTAGACCGGGATTTCCACTATACTCGAACGCACTATAATAAGTACTCCAAGCTTTGCGCAAAGAAGATCTCTCCATAATAGTCGTCGATGACCTGCAGTTTAGCCGCGAAGTGGTTAAATCCGCCCTCGGTAAATCGGGCTTCACTGATATCCGCACCGCGTCTTCGGCAGACGAAGCCCTGTACCTGCTCAATCAACGCCGTGCCCATGTCGTGCTTGCCGATTTCTGGATGCCGGGTATGAACGGCCTGGAGATGACCGACCTGATTCGCCGCTGGGATGAAAACAATGACCGCTATACCGGCATCGTTTTACTCACCGCGGAAGACACGGCATCGAGCATCGTGGTTGCATTCGACCGCGGAGTTGACGATTTCATTTCCAAGTCAGCAAACCAGTTTGAGCTCGCCGCAAGAGTGTTTGGTGCCGGGCGAAACGCTTTTCAGCAAAACGAACTGCGCGAACGCACGCGCACCCTTAGCAGCCAGTTCCTGCGCGTCAAGCAATACAGTTTACAGGACCCTGAAACCAGTCTGCCTAACCGGGCTCAGCTTGAATTGCATATCGAGGCTCTGATCGAACACTCTAAAAGTCGCGGTGGCGGGCTCGGTGTCAGTTTGATCGAAGTCAGTTCACCCAACAACGAATTGCGCCTCGGTACGCTGAAAACCATCGCCAATTCGATTCAACTTTCGTTGCGTCCGATGGACATGGTTGCGCGTTTCAACATAGGCACCTTTGCGGTACTGGTACCGTACCAGGACCCGGAAGTATTCAATACGAAAATGTTTGATCGATTAATAAACAGCATTAAGCGACACACAATGCAAACCACAGACCAGGGCAAGCAATTAAATATTTCGACAGGCGTCTGGTATGGCCATGAATTCGACCCGGCACTCTCGGCTGCGGAAATTATCGCTCGGGTTCAGCAGGCCTGCGCGCCGATTTAGTTGGCGCATGACTAAAAAAGCCCCACCTGTGCGGGGCTTTATTAACGACAATAACTGGCTTAACCTGCTTTGCTTTCCACTGCAGACCTGGCAACTTTCTCCAACTCTCCCGAGGCGTGCATTTCGAGCGTGATATCACAGCCACCGATCAATTCCCCATCAACATAAACCTGGGGGAATGTTGGCCAGTCGGCGAAGCGTGGCAGGTTTTGAAAAATCTCGGGATCAGACAATACATTGACATAGGCAAACTCGATCTCGAGCGATTTGAGCGCTTCCGCAGTCCTGCTGGAAAAGCCACACTGAGGCAATTGTGGAGTGCCTTTCATGTAGATGATAACCGGATGGGTTTCGACTTGCTGCTTAATACGTTCCAGGACGTCCATTCAATACCTCAAAAAATAACCAAGTAAATCACTAAGGTATTATCATAACGATTTTTTTCAACTTTAAAAGCCTGAGAACGCTCTTTTAATCAGGTTTCTCTGTCAGTAGCAGGATGACGGCTGTAACACCAGGCCGCCGATGCCTGCTATCGACAGCGAATCATAGCCAGGACTAATTATCAATGTGCTGCTGTAACCAGTACTCCAGCAGAGCACTATGCCAGAGCTTGCTTCCATTCAGGCGCGTAAAATGCTGCTCAGGCTCGGCCAGCAATCGCTCGATGTAACTGCGATTAAACAATCCGCGTTCGCGACTACGCTGACTGTTTAATGTATCAGCCATGAACTGGTAAAAATCGCCGCGCACAAATTTTAATGCCGGCATTGGAAAGTAACCTTTCGGCCGGTCTATCACCGCATCCGGAATTCGGCCACGGGCGATTTCCTTGAGTACACCCTTGCCCTCGTGCTTCAGTTTCAATTCCGCAGGACAGGCAGCCGCCAGTTCCACCAGCTGGTGATCGAGAAACGGCACCCTTGCCTCGAGGCCCCATGCCATGGTCATGTTATCGACCCGTTTGACCGGGTCATCGACGACTAAAGTGGTGACATCAAAGCGCAGCACTGCATCCATAAAACTGTCTGCCTGGTCGGTATTCAGCTGCTCCTCGATCAGCTCAGCGGTGTAGTCATGAGCCCGGTAGGCCGGGGCTACCGTGTCGCAAAATTCAGCATGATCACGATCTACATAATGGTTCGAAAATCGCTCCTGCGCGGTTCCAGTGGCAGCGGCCATTTGTGCATACCAGAAATAACCGGCAAAAACCTCATCGGCGCCCTGCCCGCTCTGCACCACTTTGACCGACCTGGCAACCTGTTCAGACAGCAGGTAAAAGGCGACTGCATCCTGTCCAAACATCGGTTCCGCCATCGACTTTACCGCTTCGGGCAGCCGCGTTAAGACTTCAGCATTGGGTATAAGAAACTTTTGGTGGTCACTCGAATACCTTGCCGCGACCGGGTCGGAAAATTCAAATTCGTTGCCGCGTTCTTCCGGCTGGTCCTCGAAACCAATGCTGTAGGTTCGAATATCACTTTGCCCCGCCTCCGCCAGCAAAGCGACCAGCAAACTCGAATCGAGCCCGCCCGAAAGCAGTACACCGACGGGAACGTCGGCAACGGTGAGTCGTTTTTTCACTGCCTGCATCAGTGAGTCATGAATAGCATCGTTCCATTCCTGCGCAGACATCGGCTCTGCCGGGCGCTTCGCCAGCAGCGACCAGTAGCGTGATTCTTCGCATTTACCATCAGGTGTTACCGTCATATGGTAGGCAGGGCGGCATTTTTTTATCGACCTGATGAGAGTACGCGGCGCTGGAATCACCGCGTGCAAGCTCAATTGATGATGCAGGCCAACGGCATCAATATCGGTTGCGAACAGGCCAGTGGAAAGCAATGCCTGTGGGTTCGAGGCGAAGTAAAAACCCTGCTCCGAGACCGCGTAATAGAGCGGCTTGATACCCATGCGATCACGCGCCAGAAAAAGCTTGCGTGACCTGGAATCCCAGATCGCAAATGCGAACATGCCGTGCAACTGCTCCACGCAGGCCTCACCCCAGCAGGCATAAGCATTGATGATTACCTCGGTATCGCTGTGCGAATTGAACTGGTAACCCCGCGCAATCAAAATTTCGCGTAGTTCGGGGTAGTTGTAGATAGTCCCGTTAAACACAATAGTGTAACGCTGGCTGCTATCCTGCATCGGCTGATGTCCTGCAGGCGACAGGTCGATGATCGCCAGCCGCCGATGTCCGAGCATTACCGGACCGCCGAAAAATTCGCCGCTGTCATCCGGGCCGCGTTGTGCAACCCTGGCCGACATACTGCGCGCATGGTCCGCACTAACAGGGTTATCGTTGAAACTCAAAGCACCGAACAAGCCGCACATACAACCTCACTATTGCTTTACATTGCACACCTGATTACGGCTCGGAGATTTCATTGCACCCCATACCGAAAATCCTTATACTGCGCCGCGTGTGGCGAGGGGTAAAATCATAAACACCCAGCCCTGTATTCTAAACATTTATAATCGGGAGTCATCCATGAATCCGTTAAAATCAATTACCGGCACAATCGTCACCGGCGTCGTGATCTCCGCGATAGTGATGATTATCTTTGCCGATGGCGTAACCAATTCGATCGAATGGACAGTATGGTTCCACGTTTTGGCAGGTGTAGCCTGGATCGGGTTACTTTACTATTTTAACTTCGTACAGGTACCCGGTGTCGCCAAGGCGCTCGCAGAAGCCGAAGGCGGTGGTCCCGGACCCGCAGCAATCAATAAGTATGTTGCCCCGCCAGCGTTGCTCTGGTTTCGTTGGGCCGCGGTTGCGACCTGGCTATCGGGCGCCGCCATTCTGGGCAAGATGGGCATCCTGGGGGCCGCTTTTACTTTCCAGCCAGGTGCTGCAGTTATCGGCGTCGGCGCCTGGTTAGGCACCATCATGGCCTTGAACGTCTGGATTTTCATCTGGCCGAATCAGAAAAAGATACTCGGTCTCGATGGCCAGACTCACGATGCAGATGTCATTGCCAGGGCAAAACTCGTTGCCCTGATGGCCTCGCGCACCAATACGGCACTGTCGATTCCGATGCTGCTGTCGATTACCGCATTCGGACATGGTGGCTTCCCGTTCTAAGCGGATTGCAAACTAAACTTGAAGCCCCGTTTCGACGGGGCTTTTTTTTGCTCTAAATAACTTGATATTGCTGGGAATCACTGTATGTTTGGGCGTTTTTTTCAAGCTCTAGCCTGCATATTGCACCAGTCGGTCTCGGGCCTTTTTATAACCAATTGAATTGTTGGAGCAAAAGGATGTTTTTATGGGCAAAGTCAAAAGCACAGTTTGTCACCGGCCCGAGCCCTATCTCGGCCCTGACTTGTCCAGATACGCCTGAACTTGGTCTTCCCTCAATCCATAGCTCAGGCTATGGATTTCGGTCCAGCCCGACGTTCAGCCGCATCTGTCCTGCGTCGGTATGCCGCATCACAGCATCCAGGATACTGGTGCAATATGCAGGCTAAGCCGATGTCAGACCATCTCGTTAACGCCTATCGACCTTTGCCCGTCAACTTTACGCACGGCGACGGATGCTACCTGTACGATAGCGACGGCAAGCAATACCTGGACGCGCTGTGCGGTATATCGGTTACCAGCCTGGGGCACAATTATCCGCCGTTGACCACAGCGATCCAGGAACAGGCGTCAACCCTGCTGCATACATCGAACCTCTATTCGATTACCTGGCAACAGAAACTGGCTGACCTGTTATGTGAAACTGCGCAGATGGACCGGGTATTCTTCGCCAATTCAGGCGCCGAAGCCAACGAAGCCGCGATCAAGCTGGCACGTCTGTACGGCCATCAGAAAGGCGTCGAGAAGCCGCAAATCGTCGTCATGCAACATGCTTTTCACGGTCGTACCATGGCCACGCTTAGCGCCACCGGCAGCCGCAAGGTGCAGGCCGGTTTTGAACCCCTGGTCTCCGGTTTTGTGCGCGCAGCTTATAACGATATCGCTTCGATCGAAGCAATCGCTGACAATAATCGAAATGTGGTGGCAATCCTGGTTGAGCCGGTACAGGGCGAAGCCGGCATAGTGATACCCGACCCGGGTTATCTTTCAGCACTGCGAAAAATCTGCGATAGCAACGACTGGCTGCTGATGCTGGATGAAATTCAAAGCGGCATGGGACGCAGCGGCAAGATGTTTACCTGCCAGCACGAAGCAGTTGTGCCCGATGTCATGACCCTCGCCAAGGCGCTCGGTAATGGTGTGCCTGTCGGGGCCTGCATTACCAGGGGCAAGGCGGCTGAAGTAATCCAGCCCGGCAATCATGGATCCACCTTCGGGGGTAATCCCCTGGCCTGCAGGGCCGCTCATACAGTGCTCGAAAACATGATTGCAAATAAGGTCGCGGACAATGCAGCGCAACGCGGGCAGCAATTGTTTTCCGCCCTGCAACAGGGACTCGCCGAAAATAACCAGGTTGCTGATATCCGGCATCTCGGATTGCTGCTTGCAGTAGAAATGAAAATTCCATGCCAGGCGCTTGTGACCCAGGCCCTGGCCAGGGGATTACTGATCAATGTTACCGCCGATCACGTTATCCGCCTGCTACCACCGTTGATTATCAACGAGGCACAGACCGCCGAGATCGCCAGCAAATTGATCGCCTGCATTAACGACTTCACAGAATAAATATGCCTACTCGACATTTTTTAAGCCTGCTGGATTTTAGCAGCGACGAACTAAAGGAATTGATCGCGCATGCGATCGATGTCAAACAAAATCTGCAACAGGGGATTTCGCATACTCCCCTGCAAGGCAAACTACTAGCGATGATTTTCGAAAAGTCATCTACCCGAACCCGTGTTTCGTTCGAGGCGGGGATGTATCAACTCGGTGGCCACGCTATATTCATGTCACCGCGCGACAGTCACCTGGGACGAGGCGAGCCTATCGAGGATAGTGCGCGCGTGATATCAAGCATGGTGGACGGTATTCTGATCCGTACTTTCGGCCAGGAGCGCATTGAAACCCTGGCGCAACATTCCACGGTGCCCGTCATTAATGGTCTAAGTGATTTACTTCATCCCTGTCAATTACTGGCTGATATGCAAACCTGGTTTGAACAACGTGGCGACATCGCCGGCGCCACCGTCGCCTGGATCGGAGACGGTAATAACATGTGTCACTCATATATTAATGCCGCGATCAGGTTTAATTTCAATCTCAGAATCGCCTGCCCCGGCGGGCATCACCCGGATGCGGACTTACTGCAAAGCGGCGGCGAACGCGTCAGCCTGCATGACTCGGCCGCAGCTGCGGCCAGCGGCGCGGATTTGATTGTTACCGACGTCTGGGCAAGCATGGGACAGGAGCAGGAGCAACAGCAGCGGGTTGAAACCTTTAGCGCTTACCAGGTCAACCAGGACATCATGCGATGCGCGAACAGTGACGCACTGTTTATGCATTGCCTGCCCGCGCATCGTGGCGAAGAAGTTAGCGCCGAGGTGCTCGAATCCACGCAATCGGTAGTCTGGCAGGAAGCCGAGAATCGACTGCATGCTCAAAAAGCCCTGCTCGAGTTCCTGATCAAAGCGGGGAGTTAGCCTTCCAGAACCTCGAGTCGATTACGACCGCGCTCCTTGGCCAGCTTGAGCGCGGTATCGACCCTGACGAGCAATTCACGCGAGTGAGAGCCCTCGGTGGCAACCTGGCTGCCGAGTCCAATGCTCATGCTTAGATAATCTTGCGCACGCGACCTGGCATGTTCGATTTTTTTCTGCGCCAGGGCCTGCATGATATCGAGCGCTATCTGGCGAGCATTTTCACAACTGACCCCGGGCAGTAACAGCGCAAACTCGGCACCTTGCAAACGCGCCACCATCTGGCTTTGATGGGTAATCTGCTCACTCAACATACCCGCGACTTCTCGCAGGCGCCTGTCCCCTGCTTCCTGTCCGTAATGAGCATTGAATTCGTGGTAGTAATCCACGTTCAGTTTAATCATGGATAACTGTACATTGTTTCCCCGATACTCCCGCCAGACATCTTCCAGATGGACGCGAAAGGCACGATAATTCGACACCCCGGTGAGTTCGTCGGTAGTCGAAATTTTTTCCAGCGCCTTGTTGCTTTGCGAAACCGATTGCAGCAAACGTTGCAGGTCTTCAATCAGGGTTTCGTTGTCATAGCGATAATAAAGTGCATCATTAACCAGTTCATGCATCCGTTTGACACTTACGAAACCGGCAACCATGAAGAATATGTAAAGGAAACTGAGCACATAGGTAACTGAATCCTGTTGCAGAAATAACCAGATCGTTACCGGCAGCATGACCGTTACCATGTAGGCGATGTAAACGCGCAGCGAAGTCGAAAGGTAGGCAATCGCACCGGCACACATTGTCAGCAACAGCGAGTGCAGGATAATCTGCACATTGATGGTTATATAGGGCATCAACAAAGCTGCACCGCAGCCCAGCATCAATCCGGTTACCACCACTCCGACCAGGAACCGGTCATGCCACTGCTGGTAAGGGAAATAGGCTTTATTGCGAATACGCAGGAAACTCTGCAAATATCGCCAGCGCACATACATGATCGAACACAGCAGCAAGAACCAACCGGCTACCCAATGCCCGCGACCCTGTATCGCAAGTTCGACGTAGGCCAGCAGCGAGGCTATGGTGGATACGAACAGGGTAATGAAAATGCCCAGTCGAAAGCGATTATAGAGAAAAGCGACCAGTTCCTGTTGCTGGAGATGATGGCTGCTGACTGGTTGGCTTTCGCTGTCGATCGGGAAATCCCTTTGTGCTCTTTGTTAGCTACCCATTAACCCGGCGACAATATATATTGTCGCCGGGTTAATAGAATGTAATATGATTCGAGTTTAGCGGAATTCGTCAAAGATGAGCAATACGCAGGACTATGTACAGTGGTTTCGGGGTGCTGC
>JBATHL010000473.1:0-6886 GCA_049666745.1 Gammaproteobacteria bacterium | reverse complement strand
GCGTTTAAAAACTCCGCAAAACGCTCGCAAACTTTGCGTATTGCTCGCGCTATTGCGGAGTTTTTTGCCTTGCTCTCACGGCACAGGAAGCGTCAGAAAGTTTCAGGTAACGAATCCGGGTTGACGTATCGGAAAGCGCAACTAGCCATCACGGCAAAGATATGTCGCTGGTTTTGCTCTGGTACTTGTCGTGTTGCGACGAACTGAAAAGCTGTTATCTAATGGGCAGTTAATATCGCGGTCGAAAATCGCCGGGGTTTTAAGCGATACCCCGACTGTCGTCGCCGAGACTGGCTAGCTGTTCCGCCTGATATTCATGCATTAGTGGATCTACCACCTGCCCCAGGTTGCCCTGCATGATGTCGTCGAGTTTATACAGGGTTAGATTGATGCGATGATCGGTAAGCCTGCCCTGGGGAAAGTTATAGGTGCGGATACGTTCGGAGCGATCTCCACCGCCGACCAGGGACTTCCGTTCAGCGGCTTGCTCCGCATCCTGCTTTTGCTTTTCCGCGTCATAAATACGCGCCTGTAGCAGTGACATGGCGCGTGCCCGGTTTTTGTGTTGCGAGCGCTCATCCTGGCATTCGACCACGGTGCCGGTAGGGATATGCGTCAGCCGGATCGCCGAATCTGTTTTATTGACATGCTGGCCTCCGGCTCCCGAAGCACGGAAGGTATCGACGCGTAAATCAGATGGATTGATTTCTATCATTTGCACTTCTTCACTTTCCGGAATAATCGCCACGGTTGCGGCTGACGTGTGCACCCGCCCCTGCGACTCGGTTTCCGGCACGCGTTGTACGCGGTGCGCGCCCGATTCAAATTTCAACTGCGAATAAGCGCCATGACCAGCAATACGCGCAATGATTTCCTTGTATCCGCCATGCTCGCCCTCGCTGCTATTCAACACTTCCAGTTGCCATTTCCTGGCCTCGGCGTAACGGCTGTACATGCGAAACAGGTCGCCGGCAAAAATAGCGGCTTCGTCGCCGCCGGTGCCGGCGCGAATTTCGAGGAAAACGTTGGCATTATCGTTCGGATCTTTGGGTAATAACAATTTCTGCAATTCGACTTCGAGTGGTTCGAGTTTGCTTTCGTTGTCGGCGATCTCCTCTTCGGCAAGCTCGTGCAGTTCGGCATCATCCTCGTTCAGCATTTCACGCGCCGACGCCAGTGCATCTTGCACCTGCCGAAAGGCGTTGAAATTTTTCACTACATCTTCCAGTTGTGCGTACTCCATCGACAGGTTGCGAAACCGGTCCTGATCGTTGATGACTTCAATGTCAGCCAGCAAACCAGCGATTTCTTCGTGTCTGGCGCAAAGTGCTTCCAGCTTGTTTATCAGCGATTCTTTCATAGTGTTAGTGCGGGTCGGGTGTGATCAGCGATTTGAGTAGCTGAATGCGCTCCACATCCTCGTCTTGCAGCGCCTTGCGCATTTCAATAGTCGGTTTGTGCATCAATTTATTGGTTATTTCATTGGCGAGTCGCTGCAGTGCCTGCTCGGCGTCGACATCCTGTTTCAGCTGCGCCAGAGCTTTTTCGATCGCCTGCCGTTTTATCAATTCGGCGCCGTCGCGCAGTTGCCGAATATGGTCGGCGGACTGGTGAGTTTTTAGCCACTGATCGAACATCGTGACTTCAAGATTGATGATTTCCAGCGCCGCTTCGGCGGCAAGTTCGCGACCACGCAGATTTTCATCGACCACGGTTTTTAAATCATCGACGGTATAGAGGTAAATATCCTGCAATCCACCTACTTCGGATTCGATATCGCGTGGAACGGCAAGATCGACCATAAATATAGGCCGGTGCTTACGCTGCTTCAACGCGGACTCGGTGGCACCCTTGCCAAGGATAGGCAGCTGACTCGCGGTCGAGGAAATGACGATATCGGCGCGCACCAGTTGTTCGGGTACCGCGTTGATCTGTACCGCTTCGGCGCCGATCTGGTCGGCCAGCAGCCTGGCGCGTTCGACACTGCGATTGGCGATCGTAATCGAACCGATTTGCTGGCTCTTCAAATGCCTGGAGACCAGCTCGATGGTCTCTCCCGCACCGATCAGCAGCGCATGCAGTTGGTTGAGGTTACCGAAAATCTGCTTTGACAGACTCACCGCGGCAAACGCAACCGAGACCGGGTTGGAACCGATCTCCGTGTCGGTGCGGACTCGCTTGGCAACACTGAATGAGTGCTGAAACAGGCGATCGAGAATCGAGTTAACGGCATTGTCTCCGCGCGCCTGGTCGTAAGAATCCTTCAATTGCCCGAGTATCTGAGGTTCGCCGAGCACCATCGAGTCCAGCCCGGAGGCAACACGAAACAGGTGACGCGCGACTTCCTGGTCGCTGTGCTGGTAGATATAGGGTGAAAGGCCATCGTCATCGATGCCGTGATGGGAGGTCAGCCAGTGGGAAATGACTGCCCTGCAGTCGGATGACGCGTCGCAGTAAATTTCGGTACGATTGCAGGTCGATACGATGACCGATTCATTAATCGCAGGAATGCCCAGTAGCTCATGCAAAGCATGGCTCATTTGCTCCGGTGCAAAAGCGACTTTTTCGCGAATATCGACCGGAGCGGTTAAATGATTGATGCCAATGGACAGTAAGGCCATGTTAACGGGAGGTTTGGTGCCAACAGGAGATTTTCGGGTATAACCCCGCCAAATACAACATCCATGGAACAAATCGTGATAAATACAATCCTATAACGAGATGCTACACTCGAGTTTATGCCTTGATTTAAGGAGACCATATTGGATTCGATCAACCTCATATTACGCCCGGTCTTAATCGCGACGACGCTTTTGCTGACAGCCTGTGCCGGTCTGTCGCAGCCCTCGTCGCAAGGCTCGGGCATGCTCGAACAACAGCAGGTGAAGGTAAATCCCCTGAATTCGCAAGCGGACGCGGTTGCCGATGCCAGCTACAACCTGATGGTGGCCGAGATCGCTTTAAATCAGGGTAATACGGAAGTTGCGGTTAAACATTACCTCGATGTTGCTTTCACACAGGATAACCCGGAAATAGCGGAACGAGCAGTTCGGGTCGCGGTTTACGGGCAAAACCTTGAAGCTGCGATCGTCGCGGCGCAACGCTGGATAGAGCTTGATCCGGGCCGGGTCGAGGCGCGCCAGGTTATCGCTGCGATTTATATCCGCCAGGACAAGATTCAGGAAGCCTTCACCTACATCGATGATCTGATCCAGACCAGTGATCTCGAGGATGCGCAATTATTCCCGCCTCTGCTGGGAATAATGGCACGTGAAAAAAATGCCAATACCGTGCTTGCCGTGTCCCTGCTCATTGCGCAGAAAAATCCGGATCGGGCTTATGCCCAGTATCTGCACGGCATGTTGTCGGCGCAAAACGGTCGCGCGGAAGCGGCAGTCGAGTATCTTGACCGTTCCCTCGCACTTGCCGAGATCGAAGGGGTGCATGCCACTCGCGCCAAGTTGTTACTCAGCCTGGGTAGATCTGACGAAGCTGTTGTCAGTCTGAACAAGGCGGTCGAAAATAACCCTGATGACCAGGCGTTACGACTGACTTACGCGCGCCTGCTGGTCGATATCAAGGATTACGAAAAGGCGCGGGCCCAGTTCGAAAAGCTGCACCTGGCCTCACCGGATGATGCCGAACTGCTTTATACGCTTGGCCTGTTGTCGCTCGAATCGCAGCGCCTGGATGATGCCGAGAAGTACATGATGATGCTGGTCGAGCTGAAGCAACGCGAGGGTGAGGCACAGTATTATCTCGGCCGTATTTTTGAAAACCGCAAACAGTATGACGTGGCGATCGACTGGTATGGCCAGGTACACGTTGGCGATTACAAATTCGATGCCCAGCTGCGTATAGCCGATATGCTGGGCCTGTCAGGGCGTACCGATGAGGCCGTCGAACATCTGGACGCGATTCTCAAGGGTAGCCAGTCGGACGGATCGCTGGTGCGGATTTATATCGCCAAGGGGGAGTTGTTGCGCGCCGCCCGTCGCTACGAGGAGGCAATGGTGGTTTTCAATACAGCGCTCTATATCGTGCCTGGAAATAGTGATTTACTCTATTCGCGGGCATTGGTGGCGGAAAGACTTGGACGCATCGATATGCTCGAGGCAGACATCAAGTTCATTCTTAAAACCGAGCCGAATAACGCGCATGCACTTAACGCGCTGGGTTTTACCCTGGCCGATCAGACCGATCGTTATGAAGAGGCTTACGCTTATATCAAACGCGCGATCGAAATTAATCCCGATGATGCGGCAATCATTGATAGCTGGGGCTGGATACATTACCGCATGGGCGACTATGACAAGGCCATTGCACTGCTACGCAAAGCGCTGTCACGCTTTGATGATGCGGAAATTGCCTCCCACCTGGGTGAGGTTCTGTGGGTAAGCGGTAACCAGGACGAAGCACGCAGCATCTGGCAAAAAGCGCTCAAAAAATCTCCGGATGCCCCGGCGTTGCAGAGTGTAATGCAACGTTTTAATCCCTGACCCCCGTTTACGGCTTGTTCCGATTCTTCTTCCTTGCCTGCATCGCGGCGGCCATTGCTGGTTGTAGCCAGTCAGGCCGTTTAGAGGATAAGCAACGGGCGCAGGAACTCTGGGCGGCACGGCAACAGGCGCTGCTCGATTTTGACAGCTGGGATGTTCATGCCCGGGCTGCGCTCAAGCTGGAGAGCGGAGTTTATAACATCGGCATTCGCTGGCAGCGGCAGGCTGAAACTTCAACGATCCTGCTGGAGGCGCCTTTCGGGCAGGGAGTCTTTCGTATCGAGTCCGAAGCGATTGGGAAATACCGGCTGCGGCTACCAGACGGACGGGTGTTTGAAGACAGTAGCGCGGAAGCATTGCTCGAGAAGATGATTGGCTGGTCGCTGCCGATCAGTGGCCTCGACTACTGGATTCGCGGATTGCCAAGACCAGGTAGCGGTTATTCTCATCGTCTGGACGAGGGAGGTCGTGCGCGATCCATCGACCAGGATCAGTGGTCCATCGGTTACCTCGACTACTTTGCACGACAGGAAAACCTGCAGTTGCCGCGCAGGGTCAAGTTGCTAAGCGATAAGGTAACGCTCAAGCTGATTATCGAGCGCTGGCAGCAACCCACATCAGATGCCAGCCCATCCGATCTCTTTCCCACGTTTAACTAGCATGGCCGAGTCACTGGTACTGCGGGCACCCGCCAAGCTCAATCTCATGTTACATATCACCGGACGTCGTGATGACGGCTACCATTTGCTGGAAACCGTGTTTCAATTCATCGATCTTGTCGATCATATCGAATTCAGCGCCAACCACGAGGGTAGTATTGAGCGCCTGCCGGGTAATTCCTCGGTCGCCGCCGCGGACGATATCCTGCTGACCACGGCCACCCTGTTGCAATCACGGTTTGAGGTGGATAAAGGGGTTAGTATAGGTATCGACAAGCGTATACCGGTCGGGGGCGGTCTGGGCGGCGGCAGTTCGGATGCGGCTACTTGTTTACTGGCCTTGAACCGGCTCTGGGACCTGGATTTATCGCTGGATCAGTTGGCCGGGATCGGTCTCGAACTGGGTGCGGATGTGCCGGTTTTTGTGTACGGCCGGGCGGCCTGGGCTAGCGGTATCGGCGAGGTATTGCAGCCGATCGAGCTGGAAGAGCCGATATACCTCGTAATCGACCCCAAGGTAGCGGTTTCCACGGCGCAAATATTTGCCGCTCAAGAATTGACACGCAACTGCGATCCCCTCACAATACGCGCCTTTCTGCGCGGCTCGGGTAGTAATGTATGCGAGCCGGTGGTACGAAACCTGTACCCCCAGATAGGTGAAGCGATCGACTGGTTGAGCCAGTATGCAGCAGCAAGGATGTCGGGAACCGGCGCTTGCGTGTTTGCGGCGATCGATAGCCTTGAACAGGCAGAAGTTGTAAAATCCCGGGTTCCAGGGCAGTGGGATGCTTACATTACCAGGGCTTTGAACTATAACCCGGTACACCAGCAATTAGGATTGCTGGATTAAAGAGAATTATTGGGCCGTCGCCAAGTGGTAAGGCACCAGGTTTTGATCCTGGCATTCGTTGGTTCGAGTCCAGCCGGCCCAGCCAATATTCGCGAACGCAGGCCGAGATTGTGCAAAGTGCACAGTCCGGTTTGCAGTTCACAGATTTTTTGCAAAGCGAGAGAGCCCGATGGTTGGCAGTGTAGCCACGAATGACTTAATGGTCTTCACCGGGAACGCTAATCCCGAGTTAGCGCGAACAATCGCCCGGCACCTGGACATTCCCCTGGGAATTGCCTCTGTAGGGGAGTTTAGTGACGGCGAGATTTCGGTTGAGATTGGCGAAAATGTGCGCGGCAAGGATGTGTTTATTATCCAGCCGACCTGTGCCCCCACCAACGACAACCTGATGGAGTTGATGGTGATGATAGACGCTATCAAGCGAGCGTCTTCGGACCGGGTCACGGCAGTAATCCCTTATTACGGGTATGCCCGGCAGGATCGCCGGGTACGCTCGCAACGGGTACCGATCACGGCCAAGGTGGTTGCGAACATGATAACCAGTGTTGGTGTGGACCGGGTGTTGACGGTTGATTTACACGCCGACCAGATCCAGGGCTTTTTCGAATGCCCGGTGGATAATGTTTACGCATCGCCCATCCTGATGGGTGATATCTGGAAACAGAAGTATCCGGATATGATCGTGGTGTCGCCCGATGTAGGCGGCGTGGTGCGCGCCCGTGCAATTGCGAAACAGCTCGATGAAGCCGATCTCGCAATCATCGACAAACGTCGCCCGCAGCCGAACATGGCCAAGGTCATGAACATCATCGGTGAGGTGAAGGGCAAGACCTGCATCATCGTTGATGACATGGTTGATACCGCTGGTACCTTATGCC
>JBATHL010000472.1:0-3631 GCA_049666745.1 Gammaproteobacteria bacterium | reverse complement strand
CGCCTGTAGTTGCCACTTTTGGGAAGCTTAGTCGAGGGTCCGCTTCTGGCCGAAGGACGACACTGGTGTTGTGAATTTGGGTGTCCGCTATCGGGGAAAAAGATTCTCAAAATCCTTTAACCAGGTGCTGGAAACGACCCAGGTCGGGCTCTTAGAGTGACGTATCAGTTGTACTAAACGGGTAATCATGGGTTAAAGCTCGAGATGATACCTATTTTTTATTTATGCAGCGGGTGCGATACAAAAAACTTCCAGATATTTCGCTTTATGTCGGGAGCTTCGGGATAGCTGTGATCTCCAGGATTGCCACCGTACCATCCATGCCCGGGCCCCTCCAGGAACAATGTTTCGATGACAGATTTTCCACCGCCATTTCGATACAGGCTATGTTCCCAATTGGCATTTCCCACACGCCCTTTGCCTACCTTATACGCGTGTCGAGTATCGATACCGAAGCAATGCCCCCAGCTGTCTCGCAAACTTTTTGCAGATTGAATATCAACCTTATCATCATTTTTTGAGTGCACAATTTGAATGGGCACCGTGCGTGGTGATTCGCCCATTTCGGCCTGCATTGCGGACGCAATCGCTACGATTGGCCTGTTGCGTGGAACTTTGTTAAACGCATGCCGGACAGCTTCGGCTCTCTCCGCATAGGGAACTCCCGCAACTGCCGCTCCAGATGCTATCTTGTTTGCATGAGCCACCATCATGGCTACAGCGATTCCCGCGCCTGACGACAAACCGGTGACATGAATACGACGGTGATTGACGGCATAACGAAGTTTAATTTCCTCCACGATCTGCCACAGGTCTTCCACCTCACCTGAACCTGCGTGTATTTCCCGATCAAACCACCAGCCCCAGCAGTTTTTATTGCGCAAGCCGCGGTAGCTGGTAACAAATGGATAGGCGACCAGGAATCCATGGCGGTCTGCTAATTGATTAAATCCGGATATACGCTCTATATCCCGATTGTCCTGCTGGCAACCGTGTAACACAACGACTAACGGACGTGGACGTCGAATTATGCTATTGCGAGGGACGTGGACCAGGTAATGACGCGTCCTCGAACCAGGATATGCCCGCGCGTGAAATATATGCGATTCATCATCGGGTAGCGGTTCTCGCCTGCGTTCACGCCAGGCAAGCAACGCTGCTTGAATGCCACCACGAAATGGCGATTTAAGGAGTATCTTAAGCTTGCGCCACTGCAAGACCGCACGGATTTTTACTAAGAGGCTAGCCAACGACCTATATAGCTTCATTTGAATTTAATCGGCAAAACCATAAGCGGACGCATCATTTGCATCAATTTCCAGGTTTAATTCATTATCCTTCCTCATAACTATTACCTTTAATCCGTTTTTAAGACTGGTCAACGAATAGATACTAGTCGAGTTATTGTGCAATGCAACATATTGGTTGATCACAGCAATTATGTACTTGTAAGGTGCAAACCAAGTGTCCATATACGACACTCGGGATTTATTTCTTAACCTCTGCTTACGGCACGAAACGGGCATCTGGTTTCAAAGTGATAATTTGCAGATTAACGGGTACTGTCCCTGAGGTATCCCCTCTAGTCATACCTGTTGATCTTCACGAATAAGGCATTTATTCTTCATTATACTCAGCTGGAAATTGAGACTATGCGTGTCCTCAATGGATAATGTGTGTCCTCAAATGAAAAACGGTTTTTATCGCGACCTGGATGTTGCCCGTGGGAGAAGATTTGAGCGCAGCAAGAAATTCACATTGCGTGGCTTGTTTGGAGCCTCTTCGTGCCGGTGCTCGGCGGTGTCCGCACTGCCAGGCACCACAACGTCTGCAACGGTGGCAGGTTATCGGCGACGTGCTGAAGTGGATTGGTGGCGTGACGGCCCTACTTTCGCTATTTCTTCTGGCCCAACAGGTTAATAATGTTGTATCGACGTGGACTGATCGCCAGGAATCTGTGGCAGCTTTGATCATGGCTTCTGACCTGCAAGCGAGCGCTGGTGACTACGCTGGCGCCTGGGGATTGCTCGACCAGGCGCTTGCGCTTGAGCCGGGATCGACCCAAGTCCAGGCCCACAGAGTGGATCTGGCGATGCTCTGGGTGCGTAAAATTACCATAACCGGTGATCAGACATTTAGCGAAATCATCAACCCACTGCTCCCGTCGTTGTATCTGGGAGCGGTGCGCAGTGGTTCCAGTGAACGCGCTGACGCGCTGGCTCACATCGGTTGGTCGAATGCACTAAGGACCCGAGATGGGGTTAGACAATTGGCGATCGACGAACAGTTCGACGCCGCGCTGGCAGCTGACAAGGACAATGTGTTTGCGCACACCTGGCAAGCAACCTGGCTGTTTATGCGCGCAAACGATGTTGATTATGACAAGCCCAAAATCGATCTGGCGCGAGCACATTTTGACGCGGCACTGGCCACCGGCCAACGCCGGCAGTGGATTCGCAGTATGCAACTATTGAGCTATCTCGACAGTTATAACACTGCCGCACAAATCGAGGCCATCGCTGTGGTAGCCAGCTTAAAAGCAGAAGGCAGCACTCTCGCCGCACATGATGCGACATTTTTTGAGCTAGAGTTAACAAACCTGGTGATTGGTCGCGGGAATCGGGCCGATATTTTACGAGATGCGGCGTTGAACAGGTTTACCTGGAACGAGATTCTGGACGTTTATACCTGGGTGATATCGATGCGGCCTGATACTAACTATGACCATCAAGAACGCTACGCGCTTGCTCGGCTAACCGAACTGGCAGGCGAACCTGTCAATGCGTTGGCCATGTATCGAGCCTTGCTTGCAGAGGCGAGCGAGGGTTACACATTCTCGCAAGAACTGGCGGATGCAGTTGCTCGCTTAGATGGCGATGTTAACGGTGATTGAGTCGTAAGAGCGAATCAAAGGAAACGGGTTATTTATACAATAACAAGTTAACGGCAAATGCAGCAAGATATGATCTGATGATTACATATGGATAGGCTGCCATGCCGAGCCTTCCGCATGCTCTAGTTCATGACCCAGATCAAAAAACCCATATTCTATTTGAGGGTCGGCTTTCTCCAAAGGAGACGCTCATTCACGCATGTTGAGCTTCTGAGTTCGGCCAATGGCGGACGCCCACCATTTCCGCGATAACATGTTATCGGGCCAAAAAACCTTTTAATTGGGCTGGCATGCGTATACCAGGAAAAAGAGTAATGAATGAAACCGGAAGTACAACCACTCCTTTAGAAACAATACATCAATACATTGAGGCGACTCGAATTGGGGATGTTAATAAGATTCGCAGTCTATTTTCTCCTGCTGCATTAATGTCGGGATTTTACGAAGGGGAATTTTATATCGGATCACCCGAATACTTTTTTGATGAAGTTAAGGACAACCCGAGTCCTTCAAGTACTGGAGCAGAATATATTGGAGACATAACCTCGTCTGAGATAATTGGAAACATAGCCAGCGTTACTCTCAAAGAAAAAGGATATATGGGCTTGGACTTCACAAATTTGTTTCAACTTGCTTGCATCGATGGAGCCTGGTTAATTGTGAGCAAAGCTTATGTAGATGAATAGTTATACCAAGATACGCATAACAAGCGTATGCAATCGGATACGCCACTCGTTG
>JBATHL010000471.1:0-5142 GCA_049666745.1 Gammaproteobacteria bacterium | reverse complement strand
ATACCAATCACCATACCGCCGGCAAAGCAACGAAACGCGACACTGATATTGTTCTTGATGTAAAAACCGAACATGAAAATATCGGTATCGGCTTCGCGTTCACGACCGAGTTTGCGCGCTTCGGGATCGTACATGCGTTCGACCTCGCGTACCTGGGATGCATCGAGCACGCTGTAAACCGCGTCTTCATCGAGGTAAGTCCAGGTACCAGCGATCAGGCCGGGCAGCACCATGACCAGAAACGACACCAGGATGAAATAGCGATGACGATAGATCGCCAATGGAAAATCGCGTTTGAAGAAGGCGTAAAAATTGAGCCTGGTTTCGGCGCGGTAGCGATACAGTTCGCGATAAACCCCGAGCACCAGGTTATTCAGCCGTTCCACCAGCGAGGCGTCGTAAAGCCGTTCCTTGGCAAGCGCCAGGTGCTGGCACAGCAACATGTAGTGCTCCGCCAGTATCTTGCTGTTATCACCCTGCGCCGGTTTTTCCAGCGAGGCCTCGATTTGCTGCCAGACGGCGTCGTGCTGCTGTTCGAAGGTTTGCTGCTTCATCGTACCCCCAGGAACCAGGCGCCGATACGTTGTAACTGCTCTACCCCGTTATCTGTCTTTTGGTGGGTTACGCCTTCGAGAATATTAGCCAGTTCCTGCTGCCGGGGTTCGGAAAGTTGCTGGCTGCGTTGCAAGAAATCGACAATCGATGACTGCTCGTTGCGTAGTAACGATGTAGCTGGCGCCAACGGCAGGATGTCTTTCATCAGCGCGGGTTTGGCCGATTCGGGTACGCTGATTACCAGGGTTCCGGCAGCCATATCGCCAAGCCGCTGAAAACGTCGGTTGGACAGCATGGTGACGAGTCCCACCAGGTAAAACAATGGCAGAAAATCAACCGTACGTAACAGGTTTCGTACCATCGAAGTTCCAAGGGTAACCGGACTAAGGTCATCGTTAATGACCGAAATCCCGAGTAATCGCTTGCCCGGTGTCTGGCCACGCATATACACCTCGAACAACACCGGGTACAGCCATTCGATAACGAACAGAAAAATCAGGAAAAAACCGCCACCCATGCCGAAGCTGCCGAATGGGATCGACAGTATCGACAAGACGAAGATGACAATGCCCCGAATCGCCAGGTCTATGGCAAAGGCAAAGAATCGTGGGATAGGTCCGACAACCTGGGCTTCAAGGTTGATACCGCCAGGAATCTCGACCCGGTAACGTGTATCCAGCAATAACTTTCCTTAATCCGCGAGGGTTTGTGCTTCGGCACCAAACAATTTGAAGTAAATCATCGAGTACGCAAGAGCCGTCCAGGGCACTATCCAGATCAGGGGAATACCCAGCGGGATGGTACCCAGCGTTATTAGTAACACTGCCAGCAACAGGAAACCGGTTGCACGAAACCAGATTCGGGTTACCGCCTTGCGCGATACCTCGAGCGCCTGCCAGGCAGTCATATCTTTCTCGATCATCAATGGCAACGAAAACATATAGGCAAACGAAAGGTAAATGCCCGGAATGATGAGCAGGATATAGCCCAAAATTATCATCAGTGTCATCAGGAGATACCACAGAATGGCACCCGGGATTCTATGGAAGTAGCTGAAAACAGTTCCAGACGAAACGGTTTTTCCCTGCGCGTGACGAATTCCCATGATAGTGATGCCGACAATCATCGGCAAGGTTGCCGCAATCGCGACTATCTGCACAGGCCAGGCAATAATCGATGCGGTGAACTCGTCAGCACCAGCGGCAACCAGCCCGATTACTATGGGAATAGTAATCAGCAAGGCCACTATATAAACCACGAACCAGAGTGCGGTAGCAATATGGCACTTGAGTTTGAATCCTTTCAGGTCGCTCCAGGCTTCGCCGAGCGTCTGCAGCATCCCGACTTCAATATTACCCGCAATCGCGTCTTCGATGTTGCCACCACTACGTTCGGATTGAATGTTCTGCGCCAGGTCGGATTCGGGGGTAGCGTATATATCGCCCATGGGTAAATCCTTGATTTCATTGAAAGAGTACTCGCTGAGTATAGCAGGATAAAAAGGCAACGCCTGCTGATGGGGCAGGCCACACCACAGGCATAAGAGGCTCAAAATGACGGCTCCTGTCTATCTCGACTAGAACCCCACCACAGCGATCGCTCCCCTGCTTGCAGATGCAAGCGCAACCTGTCTTTATCAACACTTCGGCAACCCTTTGTCCAGCCATTGAATGGTCACCTCGAACAGCGCCTGCCCAGTACGCTCAACTCCTCACTTTCCTGCAAGCAACATTGCATCTGGATCAGATTAAACATTGACGGACCCATGCCGATAGAGTGTTTAATCGGTCACGGCGGGTTGATTGTGACGAGCATCACAGCCTAATTAAGCGTAAGTATTTCACAGCTTTTTTTAGCCCAAGTGGGTGATGCTTAACAGGTTCAGCCGATGATATGTTCTATCATCAGCGAACAGAATCGGTAATTTAAAGTGCAAATGAACAACAACACAGCTATCGGGATCGGATTCATGGAAGGTAAAACCTACATTGTCGGTAGAGAGGGACATATCTATGTGAATGATCCATCTGTCAGCAGGCAGCATGCCGAAATCAAATTTGTCGATGGCAGAATACGCCTGCGCGATCTCAATTCAAGTAACGGCACCTATGTGCTAAAGGCCAATCAGCGAGTGCAGGTGCAGGAAGGATATGTGAAGCCGAATCAGCCCATAGCGATAGGTCTACGGCAGTGCACAGTGCAGAGTTTACTGGCGAACGTCGGAGTTCATGCGACTTATTCCTCTGCTGACGGGCTGACCATCGAGCTTGAACAACAGGCCTGATTTTATCTAGCCGGATTAACCGAATCAGCAACGTCCCCTGGCGCACAGGCTCACAAGCGTCAAAAGTCCCGCCTTCCGGGTACACAAGCCCTCCGTACAAGCCTGATGCCGCAGTACCTGCGTCGTTCTGACAACCTTGCTGACAGGTTAAAGAATCTCGTTTATTTACCTCAAACGGGCGATTCTTTGGCAGCGATCGGCTGTTAAGATCTTTGCTTTACTCGATATGTTGAGGCGTGGAGCGTACACGGGGGACAGGCAGTATGAATTACAGGAACACGAACCGGGGCCAGATATGGTCAAACAACGGTAAGAAAAGCGACACTCACCCTGATTTCAAAGGTTCGGTCAATATTAAGGGTGAAGAATACTCGATATCGGCCTGGAAACAGCAAGCGGGCGCGAGACCTGGTGAATTGAGCCTGTCATTTTCGGTTCAGCCAAAGAATGCAACGAGAATTGAACCGGCAAAAGACTATGTTGTTAAAACAGATAGTCAAGCTGGAGACCGGGTTTAGCCAGCGTGGCAAAGCGGGCTAAACAGGTTGTTTGAAGATATGTTCCGATGCCCTCGTTGCGAAAAGCCGAGCATCTCGATATTGCGCAAGGCGATCCTCAGCCCCGGACAAATAGCAACCTGCAACTCATGCAGTGGCTCATTGGGTGTACGTTACCCGTCATGGATAAGCGCAATGATTCCCGGTTCTATTCTAATGGTAGCGGCCATGTTCGCGGATTCTGATTCAGCCGAATGGTTACTCAACGGCATCGGGTTATTCCTGATGATCGTCATTCCATTAATGTTCACACCGCTGCACCTGGAAGACTAGCCGGATCGGAGAAGCGCTTCGATCGCAGTAGGGTTACGCGACTACAGCGGCCTGCAAACAGATGTATTCGAGCGCCAATTGTGCCGCGACCAGCGCGGTAATCTCGCTATGATCGTAGTCAGGCGCGACTTCGACCACGTCCATGCCGACAAAATCAATCCCCTCGAGGCCTCTCACTATTTCAAGCGCCTGGTTGGAAGTGAGCCCGCCGGGTACCGGGGTACCGGTGCCCGGCGCATAGGCCGGGTCCAGGGCATCGATATCGAAAGTTAAATAAGCACTGTTGGCGCCCACACAGCGTTTTATCTGTTCGACGGTCGCATCGATTCCATGGCGATGAATCCAGGGTGAATCGAGCACGGTGAACCGATCTTTTTCCTTATCGTAGTCGGTGCGGATACCGATCTGCACCGATTGCGACGGATCAATCAGACCTTCTTCGACAGCGCGATAAAACATGCACCCATGATCATAGGGATTATCGTTACGTTCGGTATCGGTATGCGCATCGAAGTGGATCAGTGACACGGGTCCGTGTTGTTTTGCAACTTCACGCAGGATAGGTAGTGACACGAAGTGATCACCACCGAGGCACAGCGTCTGCGCCCCCTGCTGTAAAATGTCCGCAACGCAGGCCCGGGTCTGTTCCACCATCGCAGCGGCATTACCGTAGCGATAAATCACGTCACCGTAGTCAACGACCCGCAGACGTTTAAACGGGTTGAATCCCCAGGGGTACTGCTTTTCCCAGCTCGATATATCCCGGCTTGCCGCTCTGATTGCGGTGGGGCCGAAGCGACTGCCGGGTCGATTACAGACAGCCAGGTCGAAAGGCACACCGAGGACGGCGATATCGACGTCGGCCAGCTCACGGTTATAGGGCCTGCGCATAAATGTGCTGGCGCCAAAAAAGGGCGCCTCGGCGGCAGCATCGCTAACGCCGCCCTGCCCATAAATTGAGTCGGCTGATTCAATTTTCTTATCTGGCATGGTTTTGTCCAAATTCCAGCTTAACCCGCATTCTAACCGAGATCGGCTTCTTGCATAATCCAGTCGCGGAAAGTTTTGATCGCAGACGCCGGGCCTGGTCCGCGCGGATATACCAGGTAATAACCGTAGGCATCCAGGCTGACAGGCTGGTACTGGTACAAACGACCCGCTGCCACTTCATCGTCGACGAGAAAATCATAGAGCGCGACACCCTGCCCGTCAATCACCGCTTGTACCCGCACATTGGGATCCGGAATAACCAGGTCATCGGACCCCGACGACCACTCGATACCCGCCGCACTGAACCAGTCTGCCCAGGCCTCGCTGCTATCCCGATCGTGCAGCAGGGTCTGACCTGATATTACTTTTTCAATACCTTCGTCCTCAATCCGCAAACCGGTAGCGCGACTGGAGGTCAACATCGCCGGGCATGCGAAAATCAACTCCACCTCGAAGTCTTTTTCGTACCAGTCGCCTTTACCC
>JBATHL010000470.1:0-34542 GCA_049666745.1 Gammaproteobacteria bacterium | reverse complement strand
TGGTGGAGAGACAAAGCCGTATACCAGGAGCTAGCTCCTTTTAACAACTTGGTGGGTTCCAGGGGATTGAGCGAGCAGCGTGTTTTAAGAGCCTCAGGTGGTGCGAGACAAGGCGGGAACAGCCGAGAAAGCGCAGTGTACACGCAAGTAGATGAGCATTTCTCGGCTGTTCCCAACGCGGTATCGTGCCGCCTGGGGCTCTTAAAACACGCTGCTCGTTCAATCCCCTGGAACCCACCAAATTGTTAAAAGGAGCTAGCTCCTGGTATACGGCTTTGTCTCTCCACCAGGATTGCATACAAAGCATTTATGTTGCACTGCACAATAATTTATGCTAGGCTGGAATCCTCTTGAATTTGAATGAGTTACCCAACATGAGCGAAAGTAATTCCTGGGCCGAACAGTGGTTCAAGGCGCAGCAGCAGTTTGTCGATTCGTGGAGCGACATGGCCAAATCAAGCGCTGGCGGTAACGACACCAGTCAATCCGATCTGTGGGCACAGAGCTTCGAACTCTGGCGCAATGCCTGTAGCGGACAAGCTCAACCAGATATCCAGCAGGCGATGAACAAGTGCCTCGACATGGGTAAGGAATATTTCGCCATGGCAGAGCAGGTCAGCAAAGGCATGAGCGAAGGTGCCAACCCGATTGAAGCGATCAATCAATGGCTGGAACAAATGAAACAATCCCTGCAACAGTTTGGCGGCATGCCCGGTTTCAATGGCAGCGGGGTCAACGATTTCATGAAGCAATGGTTTGCCCCGAATGCCTCGTGGCAGGAAATGGTGGCTGGACTGACGCCGATGAACCAGGCGTTCTGGCAAATGCCGGGTATGAACACTTCGGTGTTCAATCTCGGCGAAATGGTCGATCCGCTGGGCAAGGTCCTGGAAGCTCCGGGCGTCGGCTATTTCCGCGAACCGCAGGAAAAACAGCAAAAAGGATTGCAGCTGGCGCTCGATTACCAGGAGGCTAACTTCAAGTTCAACCAGGCTTTCCTGCGCGTTGCGATGGAGTCGATCCAGGGATTCCAGAATCGGTTGCTGGGCCTTGATGGCGATAGCGTACCGCAATCGCTGCGCGAGCTTTACGACCTCTGGGTCGTGATCAGCGAGGAACATTATGCCGAGTTCGCTATGGGCGAGGAGTACCAGGCGCTTTACGGTGACATGGTCAATCGACTGATGATCATGCGCCGGCATTACGGCGAAATCGCCGACGACTATCTACGCACCCTGAACCTGCCCAATACGCGCGAAATTGACACCATGCAGGAGCGTTTGCAGCAGGTACGCCGCGACAACTTCGCCCTGAAAAAAGAGATCAGGGAAATCAAGTCCATGCTGCAGCAGATGAATTCCAGGCCAGAGCCAGTTGCAACAGCGACGCCAGCCGCCAACAAGGCACCGGCAGCAAAAAAGGCCCCGGTACGCAAGAAAACGGTGGCCAGTAAAAAAGCCGTAGCCAGTAAAGCGGTAGCCAGCAAAACCAAAGTAACCAGAAACAAAGCAGGAGCCTGATCCGATGAGTAATACTCCGTTTCGTTCCGACCAGGTAGTCGAAGAACTGGTGAAGTTCAATCAAAACCTGAGCAAGGGCGTCAAGAACCTGCTCGATGCCGACGAAATTTCCGAGGGTGTAACCCCGCGTGAAGAAATTTATGCCGAGGACAAACTCAAACTGTATCGTTACCAGCCATCCACCGGCGTGGTGCAGAACAAGATTCCGACGCTGATCGTTTACGCGCTGGTCAACCGCCCCTACATGGCCGACATCCAGGAAAATCGTTCCACCATCAAGGGGTTGCTGGATACCGGACAGGACGTTTACCTGATCGACTGGGGCTACCCGGACCGTGCCGACAAGTACCTGACCCTCGACGATTACATCAACGGTTATATCGATCGTTGCGTCGATATCATGCGCGAGCGTCACGGTGTCGACAAGATCAATATTCTCGGCATTTGCCAGGGGGGCGTTTTCAGCCTGTGTTACACCACCCTGCACCAGGACAAGGTCAAGAACCTGGTCACCATGGTGACCCCGGTGGACTGCAAGACGCCGGACAACATGCTGAGCCAATGGGTGCAGCAAATGGATATCGACGCCATCGTCGACGCGATGGGCAACCTGCCCGGCGAAATGCTGAACTGGACTTTCTTAAACCTGAAACCTTTTCAGTTGATGGGGCAGAAATACGTGTCCATGGTCGACATCATCAGCGACGAGAAAAACGTCAAGAATTTCATGCGCATGGAGAAATGGATTTTCGACAGCCCCGACCAGGCTGGCGAAGCATTTCGCCAGTTCATCAAGGATTTTTACCAGCAGAACAAGCTGGTCGAAGGCGGACTCAAGATCGGCGAACACGAGGTTGACCTGAAGAACCTGAAGACCCCGGTGCTGAATATTTTTGCCGAACAGGATCACCTGGTGCCACCGGCAGCATCGAAGATCTTGCCAAAACTAATCGGCAGCAAGGATTATACAGAGCTGTCTTTCCCGGGCGGCCATATCGGTATCTATGTCAGCGGCAAGGCCCAGGCGACGGTCACCCCGGCGATATCCAACTGGCTCAACGAGCGTAGCTAACACCATTTTTCGTCCCGCGGCCCGAGTGGGCCGCGTGGGTGGCCCGCGCCCGCTTGCGGCAACCCGTAAAACTTACAAAAAGTTCTCTCGTTACCAGATCCCCGATTTCGCGCACAACTGTCCGAAATAAACAACTAATCGCTGCTTGACTGTCGTCCAAAGGCTATCTCGGTTGAAAGCCTGCAAAAGTGTAGCGAGGCATGGACGCCGCGGTCCGACGCTTCGGGCTCCAAGCGATCCCATGGATGGGCCAAACGGCGCATGCCGTTTGGGAGCGCCTTTTGCAGGCTTTCAACCGAGATAGCCACCTACCACTGCAAGGGGAAACCGGTGAAGCCCATATGGTGCGAAATACAGGTATGCTGTTGGTTTTACAACTTAAAAAAGCTCCCTTGTTACCAATCCCCGCTTTCGCGGGGATGACTCATATGGTTAAATCCTGCTCCTATGAGCAAAGTCACTACCGAAAAATTCAACGAAATAATCAAGATCGAGTTACCCTCGGCGGCCGAGGCAGGCATTTATCTGCGTGATGTAGAGACAGGCAAAGCCGACCTGGTTCTACCCTATAGTGAACACTCCCTGCGCCCGGGCGGCACCATAGCAGGGCCCTTCATGATGATGCTCGCTGACGTGTGCATGTTTGCAGTTGTACTCAGTATGCTGGGTGAAATAAAACTCGCCGTCACCACCAGTCTGAATATCAACTTTCTGCGCAAACCGAGCAAATGCGACCTGATTGCCAGGGGCAATATTATAAAATTGGGCAAACGCCTCGCGGTGGTTGAGGTTTCCATATATAGCGATGAAGACATCGTCGCGCACGCCACCGGCACCTACTCGATCCCCCCTCAGTCCTGAGACATGAACAGGTCACCCGCGGGAATTGCTACTAGTGCTTTTCAGGCTCTATTTGAGACAGCTGATCTGTGCGCTCTATCGATTGAATCCTGCACTGAGCTAACCGACTCCCCAATCGTTTGATTTCATCACGGATGCAATGAGTGCGTTTCGACGGTCCGGTAGTAGATTCGATGCGATCGATTTCGACGCGAAGCCGGGATATCGACTCCAGTATTTGATCTTCCTCACTGTCTGAAGGTTCGCTAGTTGTATCCGAACTTTCCAGCCTTGTATCCGAACTTTCCAGGCTCATGCTCAATGTGGGCAGGCAATACTGCTATGAGAAAACAGTTTTAAGTGTAGGACAAAAAATGTTTTTATCTGGTTTTCCGCACAATTATTTACCGATCACAAACCAGGTATCTGAATCCTGGAAATGCCCCAATGGTCGCTCTCTGCAGTTTCAGGTGCACAACAGGGCAACGGTTACCGGGCCAACAGGCTGGCCACGCAACCTGGAGCGATATCTTCCGGATATGGATCGTCGGCTACGACAACTGATAATTCATCGAGTATGAAATATTCTTCTGCGCCGCGGGCTGGCGCAGGGAATTCAGGTAATCCCTGTGTGAGGGGAGTTGTTTCATCAGCTCCGGTATCCGGGTTGCCGCGTCATGCAGGCGTTTCTCCCAGGGTTCTTTACGCAGCATGCCTTCGCCGGGGTAGTGATCTTTATCGAAATATCCCTTACTGGCCAATATGATGTAATAATTCCAGGTGCTGAATAGCGAGCCACCCGCAACATCATCGTAATTGGGCAGGTAATGTTTCCATAGCTCCAGGTTCTCGAGCAGTGTGTCGGGTACGACAATATCCTCACGAGCCGCACGCCAGAAAGGTTCCGGCCGATTGGAGGTGTAGTACATCATGACAATGTAATCCAGAATTTCCCGGTACTGCTGATCCATTACCTTGTTAAAGCGCGAAACCCCATGGTCGTTAATACCGAACTCCGGAAAATAGAGGCTCAGGTTTCGTGCGGTACGCTCGATCGTGTAGATAGCGGTGGCTTCCAACGGTTCCACGAATCCGGCTGAAAGACCGGTGGCGACACAGTTCTTTACCCATGTGTTTCGAACCCGGCCGATATTCATGCGAATGACTCGCGGCTCAGCATCTGCAGGCACGCGGTCGCCCAGCGTGGCTTTCAATTCGTCCCAGGCCTGTTCGTCGGATTTGAAGGCACTGGAATATATGTATCCGGTACCCATGCGGCTTTGCAGAGGCACGCCGAACATCCAGCCACCACTCAGCGCCGTTGCCGTGGTGCAGGGTTCGATCCGGTCGGGATCGACATGCGGAACCGGCATCGGGATAGCACGGTCAACCAACAGGTGCTTGCCATAATCCAGAAAAGGTTCCCCCAGTGCCTGCTGTAAAATGCTGCCACGAAAACCGGTGCAATCAACCACAAACTGGACCGGGAACCTGCCTCCCTGTTCCAGTTGCAATGCACTTACGAAACCTCGTTCATCCAGTTCGACATTCTGCATTTCATCCTGGATATAGCGGACGCCGCGTTGTTTGGCTATCTTCGCCAGTTGTTCCGAAAAAGCCAGTGCATTCAGGTGATAGGTGTAGGGAATGATGGCTTCATAGGGTTTGGATGAAAGTTTTTTGGGAGATAAACACTTTTCAACCAGGTCTATCGTCGGCTGGGTAGCCTGAACCAGATTTTGCCCCGACGCACCATACTTCTGGAAATAGTAATAGGCGTCAAGTCCCTCCACTATGCCGCTATCCATAAACGGATTATAAAAAGTAACGGGTTCCCCATTGCTGTCGAGGTTCCATCCGTGAAAGCGTCCAGCGCATTTGAAGGTAGCATCGGAATTGAGAATGAAATCCTGTTCCGGAATTTTCAGTTGGCGCAGTAAGCGGGAAAATCCCGTCACCGTACCCTCCCCGACACCAATATTTGGAATGTGCGGTGATTCGATTAAGGTTATTTTAATGCGATCCTCATCGGCCCGGTTGAGCAGCGAGGTAAGAACCAGGGCCGTAATCCAGCCGGCCGAGCCGCCGCCGACAATAGTGACTTCATTAATGCGTTCATTCATGTTGGGTTTGCCTCGGAAGCAAGGGGTACGTATTGTCGGCGTTGATACCTGCCCTGGTAAGCTGTCAACAATACGAGCAGCCCGGTTTTACCCGGCAAAATTTTCAACCGCATTGGAATCACAAGGTTAACCGGATCGATGACAATCAACGTGAAAACAATCGCACAATCATAGCGTATAGTAGTAAGAAACGTCCATGAGCCTACACTTGTTAAAAATGATAAATATCTTGATAGCGATGATGCTGTTAAGTATCAGCTCGGTATTGCCGGCTAAAGAATTAGAGTCGGTTAATTTTGCACTGCTGCAAAAGCAGGCCGTATTTGCCAGTGCCGCGTATCAGTCCAAAGACGAAATCCTCGCCCTGGTCGAGTCCGGTAATTATACGCTCTCGTTTTATCAAACGATTCCAGATATCCAGATAGCGTTTTTTCTCGCGACCAACGAAGCAAGCGAAACCCAGGTTATCTCGATACGCGGCACTTCGAACATCGAAAACGCAATGGTCGATATTTATCTTCAATTGGTAGACGATCAGAAAACAGGTTTGCGTTTACATCATGGGTTTTCTCTGGCCGCAAGAAAGGTTTATGCACAATTGAAACCCCTGCTTAAACCTGGTTATAAAATTAACACCACGGGCCACAGCCTGGGTGGCGCGGTTGCCTTGATACTGGCAATGTATCTCGATGCCGACCAGTTCGACATCGAACAGGTCACCACGTTTGGCCAGCCCAAGGTCACCAATATGACTGGTGCCGAGAAAATTCAGTCCATCAACCTTATCCGCGTAGTCACCCCTTCCGACCTGGTGCCGCTGGTACCCTTGTTTGATCCCCTGGATATCAATAATCTCGACATTTACTGGCATGCAGGTTTAGAGGTCATTCTGCTGCCCGGTAATCAGTATTCGACTCTGCAAGGCATGGACAGCATGCTACGAGCGACCAAGTTCACGCAGAAACCATTGAACGAAGAAAATTTAAGCAATCATCAAATGACGCTCTATCTCGAACTGCTCAGGACAAAATCGAAATCCGCTAAATTGATTCCATACCAGAACAATTTCAATTTATTCAACCTGTTTGGCAGCGACTAGAGTAGCGGATGAGTAATCATCCGCATCACTGTTCCAGCAGAGGTCGAGGCGAAGCTCACGCGGTCACATGAAACTTGTGTAATCGGACAAAAAAAAGCCGGGGTCCTTGCGAGCCCCGGCTTTTAGTCGGTAGTCGATACCGATTTAGTACATGTGCTGTCCGCCATTGATTGACAGGGTTGAACCGGTAATAAAACCGGCATCGTCCGAGGTCAGGAAGACCACGCCACGAGCTATCTCGCTGGCTTCGCCGAGACGACCGACCGGGATCCGTGCAACAATTTTTTCCAGCACGTTCTCAGGCACTGCACGCACCATTTCGGTGGCAATGTAACCGGGAGCGATCGCGTTGACGGTGATGCCCTTGGCGGCGCCTTCCTGGGCCAGGGCCTTGGTGAATCCGTGAATGCCTGACTTGGCAGCAGCGTAGTTGACCTGGCCGTACTGGCCGGCCTGCCCATTGATCGAACCGATATTGACGATACGACCAAAACCACGCTCGCGCATGCCGTCGAGTACTGCGTGACACATGTTGAAACAGGAAGTCAGGTTGGTCTGGATTACCTGGTTCCATTGTTCGAAGGTCATTTTGTGCATGGTTCCGTCGCGCGTAATACCGGCATTGTTGATCAGCACTTCAACCGGTCCCACTTCGCTCTCGATCTTTGCAACCGCGGCCTGACATTCCTCGTAATTACCGACGTCGAACCTGTGCGACTCAATTCCCGTGTCCGCGGTAAATTTCTTCGCCGCGTCGTCGTTACCTGCGTAGGTGGCTACCACGGTAAATCCGGCATCTTTCAACGCCAGGCAAATGGCTTCGCCGATTCCGCGAGTGCCGCCTGTTACTAGAGCTACTCGGCTCATGATTTTTCTCCTTTAGCTAAATTAATTTTTAATACTTACCTTTCAACCGCCAGCGCTACACCCTGGCCGCCACCGATACACAGCGTTGCCAGGCCTCGTTTGGCATTGGTACGCTTCATCCCATGCAGCAGGGTTACCAGCACACGTGCGCCGGATGCGCCAATCGGATGGCCTAACGCAATTGCACCACCGCTGATATTCACCTTGCTGGTGTCCCACTCCATATCGCAGTTAACCGACATCGATTGTGCCGCGAAGGCTTCATTGGATTCGATCAGATCAAGATCATCAACCGTCCAGCCTGCCTTTTCGAGACATTTCTTCGACGCCGGAATCGGACCGGTACCCATAATTGCCGGATCGACACCAGCGCTACTGTAAGCCGAAATGGTTGCCAACGGGGTAAGACCCAGTTCATTTGCCTTGTCTTCACTCATTACCAGCAACGCGGCGGCGCCATCATTGATTCCCGAAGCATTACCAGCGGTAACCGTGCCTTCACGGTCAAACGCCGGACGCAGTTTCGCCAGACCCTCGGCACTGGTGCCGGCCTTGGGATACTCGTCCCGATCAAAAACAACCGGGTCACCACGGCGTTGCGGGATTTCTACCGCGACGATTTCATCGGCGAATACACCATCGTTTTGCGCCTGTTCGGTTTTCTGCTGTGAAGCAGCTGCAAAGGCGTCCTGATCAGCGCGTGAAAACTGATACTTCCTGGCGATGTTTTCCGCGGTAACACCCATGTGGTAATCGTTAAAGGCATCCCACAGACCATCGACGATCATGGTGTCGCGCAGTTGCCAGTCGCCCATGCGCTGACCGTCACGAGACTTTGGCAACACATGCGGTGACGCACTCATATTCTCCTGGCCACCGGCAATGATGACATCGGCATCGCCACACTTGATCGCCTGCGCGGCTAACTGCACTGCCTTCAAACCGCTACCGCAGACTTTGTTTATCGTCAGCGCCGGACATTCCTGCGGTAAGCCGGACTCTATGACAGCCTGGCGCGCCGGGTTTTGTCCGGTACCCGCGGTCAATACCTGGCCGAGGATGACTTCGTCTACCTGGTCCGCCGCGAGACTGTTTCGTTCCAGCAGAGCCTTGATCACCAGCGCGCCCATATGGCTTGCAGGCAATGATGACAAAGCCCCACCGAAGGCCCCGATCGGGGTTCGCACAGCATCTACTATTACAACTTTGGTCATTTTTAAGTTCCTGTAAAAAATAGGCCCGGGGGTATTATACCGCCGGGCCAATACTTTGGAGGAGTAAATCTTCTGAAATCATCCCGGGAGGAGTTGGCATGATTTCAAGGGAACAAACACTAGGCAGCTTTCTTCTTGCCCGCTTTGTTCATTTCCTTTTCGATATTTTCGACGGTCTTCCTGGCCTGTGCCTGAACTTCGGCCAGTGAACCTTCGAAGATCTTACCGGCTTCGCTGACTGCCGCTTCGACAACAGCTGCATTATCCTTAGCAACGGTAACCATCTTTTCGTTTAGAGTTTCGACATACTTCTGTTGCATTTCAACCGCGGCGTTCAGGTCTTTGGTTTCCACCAGCGCCTGTACGTGGGCCAGGTTGCTTTGCATCAGTTCAGCAGCATTTTCAGTCTGGCTGTGCAGCAATTTTACTGCCAGCGCAGTGTTGTTTTCTGCCAGTTTCAGCATCGGCTTCATGCTGTCCTGAGCCATTTTCATGAAATCTTCGTACATGGTAATTTCCTCGTTGATCAATAAAAAATCGGTTTAAAAATATTTTGTTGCACTGCAACAATATGCATAATATAGGGCTTGCATATAGATAAGTCAAGCATTTTGTTGCACCGCAACATAATAAATTTCATTATACATAAGCCGTTGATTTTTATGTATTAATTTTTTCAGATAGTTCGCCCAGGCTGTGTACCACAAGCGTTGGGTCGATCCCCCAGGGGTCAAACACCACGGCACTGGAGCGTTGCAGCCAGGCTGCTTTCATCCCCGCCGAGACTGCGCCGATGACATCGAAGCCATTGCTTGAAACCAGCCAGCAATTCTCTGCATCGGTGGCGGCCACATCGATGAAGTGCCGGTATACATCCGGGTTGGGTTTAAATGTCCTTAACGTATCGACACTGACCACGCCTTCAAAATATTGATCAATCCGGGCGTGCTCGAGCAATCCGCTTACCGCGTCGGCAACGCCGTTGGAAAAACCAAACATGCGGAAACCGGCATCGCCAAGTGCCTGCAAACTGGCGGGCACATCAGCGTACGCCGGCAGCATACGATAGACTTGCATCAACGCTGTCTTCGAAGATTCATCGAGACTGGTTTGCAGCAGGCTATCGGTATAGTCCAGTGCCTGACGGGTACAAACCACAAAATTTTCATAGCGGCCCATCAAACCGCGGCGAAAGGTATACTCGAGTTGCTTGTCACGCCAGATGCCGGAAAACTCCTGCGCGCGCTCACCGACATGCTGCGCCAGCTCATCGACGACCCCGTGCGGGTCGATCAGGGTCCCGTAGATATCGAAAGCCAGTGCTATGGTCACGATTGGGATTCCTCCGTGGATGGTGGCTGATAAAACTCGGGCCAGCGGCTCTTGACCACCTCGCCGCTGCTCGATAACGCGAGACAGGTATCGATAATCGGTGGCTTGTCACGCGACTCACGTTTGGCTTCCCGTTCTTCCAGCGCAGCATGCAAGGTCTGGTAGGAGGTTGCCGCTAACTGCCCAAGCAAATCCATCAAGTGAGTGCAACTGCGCTCGCTACCGATGCGCTCGCGCACCTGCTTCATCCAGCCAAGACCGATACGCAAACCAACCAGGCTGCGCATTTCTTCTGCCGCGCGCGGACAGATACTGAACGGAGTCTGATCCGAGGCGGCATGAACATCGTGGATCAGAAAATCGAGATCGATGGTAAAACGCAACCACATGTCATGCACCGGTTCACCGGCCTTGATGACGCCACCTCGATGGAGCTCGTCGTAAGCACAGTCATAAGTGCGCGTATCGACCATATGCACATCGATGTCCCACAGGCCGTCGCCGCGCAGGAAGCCTTCACAGTCGATTTTACGGTGATGTTTCTTCTCTCGCGTAACCGCTTGTGGCAGGCCCATTTGCTTACCCGGCCTGTTTACGCAGCAATGCGGTCGCCGCGCGGGAAACCGGTTCACGTCCGAGAAAATCGCTGATGAAGCGCCCGGCTTCGAGCAGCTTATCCATATCAACCCCGGTTTCTATACCCATGCCGTGCAGCATGTAAACCACGTCTTCGGTGGCGACGTTACCGGTAGCCCCCTTTGCATAGGGACAACCACCCAGTCCGGCTACCGAACTGTCGACGACCGCAATTCCGCATTGCATCACCGCGTGAATATTTGCCAGCGCCTGGCCATAAGTATCATGAAAATGAGCGGCAAGCTGCGCTACCGGCAGCTGCCTGCTGAGTACTTCTATCAATTCTGTTGCGAGGCCCGCGGTGCCGACCCCGATAGTGTCGCCCAGGGACACTTCATAACACCCCTTCTGCAGCAGTTTTTGCGCAATCATAGAAACCGTGTCGAAAGAAACCTCACCTTCATACGGACAACCCAGTACGCATGAAATATATCCGCGGATCTTCACTCCGGCCGCCTGCGCCTCGTCGATTACGGCGTTGAAGCGATCGATGCTTTCGGCGATCGAACAGTTGGTATTCTTTTGTGAAAAGGTTTCCGTGGATGCGGCAAACAACGCGACCTCTTCGACGCCTGCCGCAAGCGCGAGTTCGAGTCCCTTCAGGTTGGGCACCAGCATCGGATAAGAAACATCGGCGCGGCGCTTGATTCGAGTGAAAACTTCCGCGCTGGTGGCCATTTGCGGAACCCATTTCGGCGATACGAAGGCCCCCGATTCGACAACCGGCAAGCCGGCGTCGGCTAGCATTTCAATCAATTGAACCTTGATTTCGGCCGGTACCGTGCTGGCTTCGTTCTGCAATCCGTCACGCGGCCCAACCTCGACAATCTTAACCTGCCCGGGAAAACTCATTGAACTATTCAACCTCCAGTAAAACCAGGGTATCCCCTTCTTCGACCTGGTCGCCAACCGCAAACAGGATTTCGCTGACGCTCGCAGCTACCTGCGCGACGATGGCATGCTCCATCTTCATAGCTTCGATGATCATCAACGTATCGCCAGGCTCGACAGTATCCCCGACCGTAACCGGCAGCGCAACAACGGCTCCCGACATCGGTGCCCGGGGATGATCGGCGTCGGCCGTATCACTTTCGGCGCCATGGATGGCGGTGGGAATTTCGAAGCGGAACGCCTCACCCTGGTAAGCCAACGCGATCGAATCCGAATCGCGTAGCACCGCAAACTCGACGGACTCGTGGTTCAGCTCCACGCGCATCCGTTGTTGATCGATCCAGCCACCTGTCAGTTGATAATCATTGCCGGCACAGCCGAAATGCCATCCCTCGAGTCGCTGTTCTACCAGCACTTCGTATGCCCCGCCGTCGCACTCCAGCCTGATGACCTGGTCAGCCGGTAAATTCATGCGCCAGTGGCCACGTAAATCCCAGGGTGATTGAGCGGAACCGGTTGCTACGCGATTATCGAGTGCGGGCAACATCGCCGCGGCGGCGAGGATCAGCGCTCGATATAAATGCTCGTCCTGTTGCGCAAACAAACGCTGGTGATGAGTTGCAATAAAGCTGGTATCGAACTCCGCGGCGATGAAAGCGGGGTTCCCTGCCAGCCTGGCGAGAAATCCCAGGTTGGTATTGAGGCCGAGAATCTGATACTCGTGCAGCGCCAGGGCGAGTTTCGCCAGTGCTGCAGTCCGATCACGACCATGCACAATCAGCTTGGCTATCATCGGATCGTAGTTGATGCCGATGGAGTCGCCACAACGAACCCCGGTATCCACGCGTACACCTTCGCCAGGCTCGGGTAGTTGCAGGTACCTGATCTGCCCGGCCGCAGGCATAAAGTCGCGCGCAGGCGTCTCGGCATAGATACGAGCCTCGAATGCATGTCCCTGCATCACAATTTCAGATTGCTGCAGGGGCAGGACTCCCCCCGCCGCAACTCGCAGTTGCCACTCCACCAGGTCCTGCGCCGTTATCATTTCCGTGACCGGATGCTCTACCTGCAGGCGCGTATTCATTTCCATAAAGTAAAAGCTGCCATCTTCATCCAGCAGAAACTCGACCGTGCCTGCACCGACGTAATCGATTGCCAGCGCGCAGTTGATGGCGGCGTCCCCCATGTACTTGCGCAACACATCATCGAGGCCGGGTGCGGGCGCTTCTTCGATTACCTTTTGATGGCGGCGCTGTATCGAACAGTCACGTTCAAACAGGTGGACGCAGTCACCATGGCTATCGGCAAATATCTGCATCTCGACATGACGTGGTTTACGCAGGTAGCGCTCGATCAAGACCCTGTCATCGCCAAATGACGCACTGGCCTCGCGTCGTGCGGAGACTAGAGCTTCGGCGAATTCCCCTTCACTCTCGACCAGACGCATGCCCTTGCCGCCGCCACCGGCGCTCGCCTTGATCAACTGGGGGTAACCAACTCGCCGGGACTCGAGCGTGAGCCTGTCATCATCCTGCGCATCGCCGTGATAACCGGGCACCAGCGGCACGCCGGCGGTTTCCATCAACGCCTTGGCCTGACTCTTTGAACCCATCGCATCGATAGCATCCGGGGGCGGACCGATAAACACGATGCCGGCCGCTGCGCAGGCGCGCGCGAAGGCCGCGTTTTCAGACAAAAAGCCATAGCCTGGATGAATTGCCTGGGCACCGCATTGTTGCGCTACCTCGAGTATTCGGGCAGCGTTCAGGTAACTCTCGCTCGCTGCGGCACCACCAATGCAAAAAGCCTCGTCACAGGCCTCGATATGCAGCGCCTTACTGTCGGCCGTCGAATAAACCGCAACGCTGCCAATGCCAAGCCGCCGTGCCGTGCGGGCAACGCGAAGTGCAATTTCGCCGCGATTAGCGATCAGAATTTTGCTGAACATTATTTTGCCTTAACCCACGACGGTTGACGTTTTTCGAGGCAGGCGTGGTACTTTTCGGCTCGATCGGGGGTGAGCCTGGCAACCCTGCGTGTCGATGTCTAACTGGAAAGCAGGCATTTGCGTCACATCCTGAAGATGCCGAATTCGGTGGTTTCGATCGGCGCATTCAACGCCGCCGACAAGCCGAGCCCCAACACCAGGCGCGAATCAGCCGGGTCGATAATGCCATCGTCCCAGAGACGCGCGGACGCGTAATAGGGATGGCCCTGCGTGTCATATTTATCCTGAATCGGCTGCTTGAAGTTGGCTTCATCCTGCTCACTCCAGCGCTCACCCCTGCCTTCGATACCGTCACGCTTTACCTGTGCCAGCACGGTGGCCGCCTGCTCACCACCCATTACTGAAATGCGCGCATTCGGCCACATCCACAGAAATCGCCCACCATAGGCACGCCCGCACATCGCGTAATTGCCGGCGCCGAAGCTGCCACCCACCACCAGCGTCAACTTGGGTACACGCGCGCAGGCGACGGCGGTCACCATCTTGGCGCCATCGCGGGCGATACCGCCATGTTCATATTTTTGCCCCACCATGAATCCGGTAATATTTTGCAGAAAAATCAAGGGGATCCGACGCTTGGCGCAAAGCTCGATAAAATGTGCGCCTTTCAATGCCGATTCGGAAAACAGGATGCCATTGTTGGCGACGATGCCAACCGGAACGCCATATAGATGCGCAAAGCCACAGATCAATGTCGTGCCATAGAGCTGCTTGAACTCGTCGAAGGCACTGCCATCGACCAGGCGCGCAATGATTTCGCGAATATCGAATGGCTTGCGCAGGCTGACAGGCACGATGCCGTAGAGGTCTTCAGCCGGATAACTGGGTTCAACTGGAGTACGCAGCGCAATATCAGGATTTTTCACGCGATTCAACGTGGCGACAATATCGCGCGCCAGCGACAGCGCATGCTCATCGTTTTGCGCGTAATGATCGACGACCCCGGAAATACGCGCATGCACATCGGCACCACCCAGGTCCTCGGCACTGACAACCTCACCGGTAGCGGCTTTCACCAACGGCGGCCCGCCCAGGAATATGGTGCCCTGCTCGCGCACGATGATGGATTGGTCGCACATGGCCGGCACATAGGCGCCACCGGCGGTACAGGAACCCATTACCACCGCGATCTGCGGAATTCCCCGGGCCGACATATTGGCCTGGTTGAAAAAAATGCGCCCGAAATGGTCTCGATCCGGAAAAACTTCATCCTGGCTCGGCAAATGCGCCCCGCCAGAGTCGACCAGGTAAATACAGGGCAGCTGGTTTTCGGCGGCGATCGCTTGAGCGCGTAAGTGTTTCTTGACTGTAATCGGATAGTAGGTGCCGCCTTTTACGGTAGCGTCGTTAGCGACAATCATGCATTCCTGGCCGCTGATACGCCCGATTCCGGTGATCAAGCCGCCGGCCGCGACATTGTCATCGGCGTACATTTCGTAACCTGCAAACTGACCGATCTCCAGGAACGGCGAGCCCGCATCGACCAGCCTGTCGATGCGATCGCGCGGTAATAATTTTCCACGACCCAGATGCTTTTCACGGGCGCGTTCACCACCACCGGCAGCGATGGCCGCCGTTTTCGCGTGCAGATCATCGACCAGGGCCTGCATCGCCGCTTGATTTTGCTCGAATTCCGCACTGCGATTACTGATTCTGGATTCGAGGATACTCATAATTCCGCCGCGAGTTCACGCGCAATGACCATGCGCTGGATATCACTGGTGCCTTCATAGATTTGAGCGACGCGTACATCTCGCGCGATCCGTTCGACCGGGTAATCGCGCAGGTAGCCATAACCGCCGAGCACCTGGAGCGCGTCCGAGCATATTATCTCAGCCGCTTCCGAGGCGAACAACTTGGCCATGCTGGCCTGTTTCAGGCAAGGTTCGCCGGCATCGCGCAAACGCGCCGCATTATGCACCATCAATCTCGCCGCCTCGAGCTGGGTCGCCATATCGGCCAGGCGAAACGCAACCGCCTGATGTTCGAGCAACGCTTTACCAAAGCTCACGCGATCCTTTGCATAAGCCAGTGCGCATTCATATGCCGCGCGCGCCATACCGACACTCTGCGCGCCGATACCGATCCTGCCGCCCTCGAGATTCATCAGCGCAATTTTGTAACCCTCGCCTTCCTCACCGATTAAATGATCTGCCGGAATCTGGCAGTCCCTGAGAAAAATCTGCGCGGTATCTGAGGCATGCTGACCCATTTTCTGCTCCACACTGCCGACCTGGTAACCGGGATTATCGGTTGGTACCACGAAAGCGCTGATACCCTTCTTGCCGGCAGCAGGATCGGTAACGGCAAACACAATCGCCACATCGGCATTTGCACCCGAGGTGATAAAGGCCTTGCTGCCATTCAAGACGTAGCCGTCAGCCTGCTTTTGCGCACGCGTTTTAAGCGCCGCGGCGTCGGAACCGGCCTGCGGTTCGGTCAGGCAAAAACAACCCAGTTGCGCACCCGAGGCGAGCGCGGTGAGATAGGTTTGCCTGAGATACTCGCTGCCGGAAGCTAGCAGTACGCCGCAGACCACCGAGTTGTTGACGCTGAGGATTGTCGAACAGGCGCCATCGCCGGCGGCGACTTCTTCGATCGCCAGGGCAAACGACAGGTAATCGGTGCCACTGCCGCCCCATTCCTCGGGGATGAACATGCCGAACAGGCCCAACGCAGCCATTTCATCAAGCTGCTCACGCGGGAAAAGACTGTCCCGATCCCAGTCGGCAGCAAAGGGGGCGACCCGTTCCTGCACGAAGTCGCGCACGCTATCGCGAATCAGGCGCTGCTCTTCGCTGAGTTGCATCGCGCTGTTTACACCATTTCCACTGCAATCGCGGTCGCTTCGCCACCACCTATACAGAGCCCGGCGACACCTTTTTTGAGACCCTGTCGCTGCAGGGCGGCCAGCAGGGTGACGATGATGCGAGCACCCGAGGCGCCAATCGGATGTCCCAGCGCGCAGGCGCCACCGTTGACATTGACTTTTGCATGATCGAGTGCGAGATCGGTCATCGCCGCCATCGTTACCACGGCGAAGGCTTCGTTAATCTCGTACAGATCGACTTCGTCGCTGGACCAGTTGGCCGCCTCGAGTACCTTTTTGATCGCGCCGACCGGGGCAGTGGTGAACCAGGCGGGTTCGTGGGCGTGGGTTGCATGGGCACGGATGATTGCCAATGGCTTGACTTGACGCCTGTCAGCCTCGGCTTCAGCCATCAATACCAGCGCCGCGCCGCCGTCGGATATCGAGCTTGAATTAGCCGCAGTCACGGTGCCATCCGCACGAAACGCCGGGCGTAAGGTCGGGATCTTGTCGATATTCGCATTGAAGGGTTGTTCGTCGGTATCCACGGTGACTTCGCCCTTGCGAGTGTTGATCACGACCGGGGTAATTTCATCCGCGAAGGCACCGCTCTCGATCGCGGCCTGGGCACGCCTGAGTGAAGTGATCGCAAACTCATCCTGCTGCTCACGCGTGAACTGGTATTTATCCGCCGTATTCTCGGCAAATACACCCATCAGCTGACCCTTGTCGTAGGCGTCCTCGAGTCCATCGGTAAACATATGATCAAGCACCTGCCCATGCCCCATGCGCATGCCACCGCGCGCTTTGGGCAACAGGTAAGGCGCATTGGTCATGCTTTCGAGACCACCGGCGACCATTACCCGGTTGCTACCTGCCCTGAGCAGGTCATGCGCCAACATGGTGGCCTTCATGCCGGAGCCGCACATCTTGTTGATCGTGGTGCAGCCGGTGGCCAGCGGGAGTCCCGCGCCGAGGCTTGCCTGGCGTGCCGGAGCCTGGCCCTGACCAGCCGGCAGTACGCAACCCATGATAACTTCATCTATCGCATCGCCCTGAAGCTGGCTTCGTTCGACTGCGGCGGCAATTGCGGCAGCACCGAGTTGCGAGGCTGTGGCAGCGGATAAAACGCCCTGGAACCCACCCATCGGGGTGCGTGCGGCGCCGGTAATAACAATATTTTCGCTCATGATTTTCTCTTTAAAGTTTGACTAATTAGTTTCGTTAAACAATTCCCGCCCGATTAACATGCGCCGAATTTCGGAAGTACCGGCTCCAATTTCATAGAGCTTGGCATCGCGTAACAGTCGACCCACCGGGTAGTCGTTGGTGTAACCGTTGCCACCCAGCGCCTGAATCGCCTCCAGCGCCATCCAGGTTGCCTTTTCGGCCGCATACAGAATTGCTCCGGCGGCATCCTTGCGCGTGGTTTCACCGCGATCGCAAGCCTTGCCGACCGCGTATACATAGGCTTTGGTCGCGTTCATCGTGGTGTACATATCGGCCAGTTTGCCCTGCATCAGTTCAAATTCGCCGATTGGCTGACCAAACTGTTTGCGCTCGTGCACATAGGGCACTACGGCATCCATACAGGCCTGCATGATGCCGGTCGGACCCGCCGACAACACGGCGCGCTCATAATCAAGTCCGCTCATCAATACCGCGGCACCTCGATCTAGTTCGCCGAGCAGATTTTGTGCCGGAACCTCGACATTCTGAAACACCAGTTCGCCGGTGTTGGAGCCGCGCATACCGAGCTTGTCGAGTTTTTGCGCGCTGCTGAAACCGAACTCCTTTTCCACCAGGAAAGCACTGATGCCACGCGACCCGGCGCTGACATCGGTTTTCGCATAAACCACGATCAGATCCGCGTCGGGACCATTGGTAATCCACATCTTGGTGCCGTTCAGGACATAACCGTCCGCGGTCTTTTCCGCTTTCATCTGCATGCTGACGACATCCGATCCGGAACCCGGTTCCGACATGGCCAGCGCGCCGATATGTTCACCACTTATCAGCTTCGGCAGGTATTGCTGTTTTTGTGCATCGTTACCATTGCGATTGATCTGGTTCACGCACAGGTTCGAATGCGCACCATAACTTAACCCGACCGAGGCCGAGGCACGGCTGATTTCTTCCATCGCGACGATATGTGCAAGGTACCCCATATCGCTGCCGCCATAGGTTTCCGCTACGGTAATACCCAGCAACCCCATGTCCCCGAGCCTGGGCCAGAGTTCATTAGGGAATTCGTTGGAACGATCGATTTCGGCCGCCATAGGTGCGATTTCAGCCTGCGCAAAATCTTGCACCGCATCGCGCAACAGGTCGACGGTTTCACCCAAATCAAAATTCAAAGATGGTATATGTATCATTGGTTACCCCGGTAATTAACCATGACGCAGCTTGCGTTGTCCCGATTCGATGCCCTGCAGCGCCTGTTCAGCGTTGGCGACGATTCGATCGAGTTCCTGCAGGGCCTGGTCGATGTCATTCTTCTGTTCAATCAAGGCTTCGCGTCGATGCGCCAGTTTTTCCAGCATCAATTCAAGTTGCGCCTGTTCACCCTGGCTCGAATCGTAAAGATCGAACAGTTCGCGGATTTCCGACAGTGACCAGCCAAGGCGTTTACCACGTAAAATCAGTCGCAATCTAACGCGATTGCGCTCATTGTAGATGCGCCGTGTGCCGTCGCGCAGCGGATCGAGCAAGCCCTCTTCCTCGTAGAGCCGCAAGGTGCGTGAAGTGATGCCGAACTCTTCAGCTAACTGGCCGATGCTATAAGTCTGGTTGCTGGTTTCGGTCGGTTTCATATTGCTCTCGATACGGCTATTGCGGATACATCGCCATCAGGGTTCCGACCATGGTCGCAACCAGTTTGTCAGTCCCGTTAGAAGTCGCATAGAGTTCGGCTTCGGCGACGAACACGCTGCGCCCCGGTTTACGCACTTTGCCGACAGCACGAAAAGAATCCCCGGCGGCTGGCGCGAGCAGGTTTATTTTAAACTCAATCGTCAATACCCTCGCTTCGACCGGCATTAACGTAAATGCTGCATAACCGCAGGCACTGTCCATGACCGTAGACGATATACCGGCGTGGATAAAACCATCCTGCTGGGTCAATGCCAGCTGGTAGGGAAATCCGATTTCAACCTGTCCGGCGTCGATACCGATCAACGAGGCGTTAATATGCTGCATTACGGCTTGCTCGCTGAAACTTTGCGTAATCCTGGCCTTGAAATCAGGATCTTTTGCTTGAAATTGAAGGCTCATATCGGTAGGGGAAGCAAACGGGTATATTTATGCCTGAACAAAGGGTTGACGTTAACGTAAACGTAAGGTAGTTTAACGCGCCACATAATGCAACCATAATTTATCCCGCTGAGGTTTCTATCATGAGTTCCGCACAGGAAAAGGTGATTACCATTCCGTCGAGTTCGACCCGGCAGATAAAGGTTCGCTTTGTGACCTCCGCGAGCCTGTTTGACGGACACGACGCCGCGATCAATATCATGCGTCGCATCCTGCAGTCTTCCGGCGCCGAGGTTATCCATCTCGGCCATAATCGCTCGGTGGCTGAAATAGTCGACGCCGCAATCCAGGAAGACGTACACGCGATTGCGCTCAGTTCCTACCAGGGAGGGCATGTCGAGTTTCTGAAGTACATGGTGGACATGCTCAAAACCAGGGGCCGTCCGGATATCCGTATTTTCGCCGGCGGTGGCGGCGTCATCGTACCCGCCGAAATTCGCGAACTCGAAGCCTACGGCGTAACCCGCATCTATTCCCCGGAAGATGGCCAGACCATGGGCTTGCAGGGCATGATTTCGGATATGCTGGAACGCTGCCAGTACGATCCCGGGCAACAGGCCCCGACTTCGCTCGATGGATTGAAGCAACATGACACGATAGCGCTGGCAAGCCTGATTACCGCACTCGAAAATAATACCGTCAGTAGTGAACTCCGCGAACAACTCGTCCAGACTGCCGCTGAAAAAGCCATTCCGGTACTGGGAATCACCGGCACCGGAGGCTCCGGCAAATCATCGCTCACCGATGAAATTATCCGTCGCTTCCGCCTGGATCATGGCGACCAACTCAAGATTGCGGTCATCGCGATTGACCCGACGCGACGCAAGACCGGAGGCTCACTGTTGGGCGACCGCATCCGCATGAACGCGATCAACCACGCCAATATCTACATGCGTTCGCTGGCTACCCGTGACTCGGTCGGTGAAATTCCCACAGTCGTCGGCGATGTGGTTGCCGCCTGCAAGCTGTGCGCATTCGATTTCATCATTGTCGAAACCCCGGGCATCGGCCAGGGCGACGCTGCCATCGTGCCGCTGGTCGACGCCTCGCTCTATGTCATGACGCCGGAATTTGGCGCGCAAAGCCAGCTCGAAAAAATCGATATGCTCGATTTCGCCGATATTGTCGCGATCAATAAATTTGATCGTAAAGGGGCCGAAGACGCCTATCGCGACGTCTGCAAGCAGGTCCAACGCAACCGCGAAGCATTCGCGCAGGCTATCGAAGAAATGCCGGTTTTCGGCACCATCGCGGCGCGCTTCAACGACGACGGTACGACCGCACTTTACCAGCAAGTACTACACAAGCTGATCGAGCTGGGCCTGGCGCCTGCCGAGGCGCATTTACCGCGTGTCGAAACCAGGAAATCTACTGCCAACACCGTGATTGTGCCCGCGCAACGCGTCCGCTACCTGGCTGAAATTGCAGCGACCGTACGAGATTACCATAGCCATAGCCGGCAACAGGTGTCGGTGGCTCGTGAACGCCAGCAGTTAAGCGCAACCAGGCACATGCTGACCGCGCATAATCCAGCTATCGATACAGCTGACCTCGATGATTTGATAGTGCAGCGTGAAACCGCGCTGGATGACGATTCGCGAAACCTGCTCGAACAATGGCCCGAGGTCAGGCAAAAATATGCCGGCGATGAATACGTGGTGCAGGTTCGCGATCGCGAAATTCGTACTGAACTCAAGTATGAGACCCTGTCCGGGTCGAAAATCCCCAGGGTGTCCCTGCCCGCCTTCGAAGACCAGGGCGAGCTATTGAAATGGTTGCTACTGGAAAACCTGCCGGGCAGCTTTCCGTTTACCGCCGGTGTTTTCGCTTTCAAACGCGAGGGCGAAGATCCAACGCGAATGTTTGCCGGCGAAGGCGATGCCTTCCGCACCAATCGACGCTTCAAGCAACTGTCCGGTCATGCCACGGCGAAACGTCTTTCGACTGCGTTCGATTCAGTTACCCTGTACGGCTGCGACCCGGATGAACGCCCCGACATTTACGGCAAGGTCGGTAATTCGGGGGTTTCCATAGCTACCCTGGAAGATATGAAAGCGCTTTACGATGGTTTCGATCTGTGCAGCCCGACGACCTCGGTATCGATGACGATCAATGGACCGGCGCCAATTATCCTGGCGATGTATCTGAATACAGCCATCGAACAACAGCTGGCGAAATTCGTCACTGACAACCAGCGTCAGCCGAGCGAACAGGAAATCGACAAGATTCGTGGCTGGTCGCTGGAAAATATCCGTGGCACGGTGCAGGCCGACATTCTGAAAGAAGACCAGGGGCAGAATACCTGCATATTCTCCACCGAATTTGCCCTCAAGATGATGGGCGATATCCAGCAATACTTCATCGATCATCGCATCCGTAATTTTTACTCGGTCTCGATTTCCGGATATCACATCGCCGAGGCAGGCGCCAACCCGATATCTCAGCTCGCGTTTACGCTCGCCAACGGCTTTACTTTCGTCGAAACCTATCTCGCGCGCGGTATGCATATCGACGATTTCGCACCCAACCTGTCCTTTTTCTTCAGCAATGGCATGGATCCTGAATACACGGTCATGGGGCGCGTCGCGCGGCGCATCTGGGCGACCGCGATGAAGCACAAGTACGGCGCCAACGAACGCAGCCAGAAACTCAAGTATCACATCCAGACCTCGGGGCGCTCTTTACACGCGCAGGAAATGGACTTTAACGATATACGCACCACCCTGCAGGCCCTGATCGCGGTTTACGATAACTGTAACAGCCTGCATACCAACGCTTTCGACGAAGCGATTACGACCCCGACCGGAGACTCGGTGCGACGCGCGCTCGCGATTCAACTCATCATCAATAATGAATGGGGCCTGGCGAAGAACCAGAATCCCAACCAGGGATCTTTCATCGTCGAACAACTCACCGACCTGGTCGAGGAAGCCGTGTTGCAGGAATTTGAACGCATCTCCGAACGTGGTGGCGTGCTCGGCGCGATGGAAACCGGGTACCAGCGCGGCAGAATCCAGGATGAATCGATGCTCTACGAGCACCGCAAGCATGACGGCTCGTTACCGATTATCGGTGTTAATACCTTTCTCAACCCGAATGGCAAGCAGGATTACGAAATCGAACTCGCGCGTTCTTCCGAGAAAGAAAAACAAAGCCAGATCAAGCGTTTGCGTGAATTTCACGCGGCTCACGCAGATACCGGCGCGACGGCACTCGAGCGCGTACGCCAGGCAGCAATCAACAACGAGAATATTTTTGCCGAGCTTGTCGACGCGGTGCGTTACTGTTCACTCGGTGAAATCACCAACGCGCTGTTCGAGGTTGGCGGTCAGTATCGACGGAACATGTGACAACTGCCACAGGCAGTTGTCATCCCGCTATACACAGGCAGCTGTCATCCCGGCGAAAGCCGGGATCCAGTTAATTAGCCGCGCTCGCGGAGCGCACAATATTTTTAAAATTTTCCATTGAAACTGAGTCCCGGCGGTCCGGCGTATCGGGATGAGGATGGAAGTTACTGGATCCCCGCTTTCGCGGGGATGACATTCAGATTAAATTAGTCAGGATTAATTCCTGTTGTGGCAACCAACATGAGAGAGCGTATCAAATGGGCATAAAAACAGTAGGCGTGGTTGGCGCCGGAACCATGGGTAACGGTATCGTGCAGGTATGCGCGGCCGCGGGACTCAAAGTCATCATGCAGGATATCGGCGAAGCGCAGGTCAAACGCGGTCTGGATACGGTCGCCGGCAGTCTCGATCGCCTGATCAAGAAAGAAAAAATCACCATGGACGACAAGCAGTCCACCCTCGCCAACATCGATACCACGACCTCGCTCGAAGCATTGGCCGATGTCGATATCGTCATCGAGGCCGCCACCGAAAATGAAGCGCTCAAACTGGAGTTGTTCGGGCAACTGGACAAGATCTGCAAGGCCGACGCGATCCTGGCGAGCAATACCTCTTCGATTTCACTGACCCGCATTGCGGGTGCGACGCAGCGCGCCGGCCAGGTTATCGGCATGCACTTCATGAATCCGGTACCAATGATGGCGCTGGTCGAGGTTATTCGCGCCCTGCAAACCACTGATGAAACCTACCGGGTTGTACACGAACTCAGCGAGTTCATCGGCAAGATTCCGGTCGAAGCCAAAGATAGTCCCGGGTTTGTCGCCAATCGCATCCTGATTCCGATGATCAACGAAGCCGCCTACGTCTACTACGAAGGCCTGGCCAGTGCCGAAGGTATCGACGAAATCATGAAACTGGGCATGGCGCACCCGATGGGCCCGCTGATGTTGGCCGACCTGATCGGGCTGGATACCTGTTACGCGGTGATCAAAGTTCTGCACGAGGGCTTCGGTGACTCAAAGTACCGGCCCTGCCCGATCTGGCAACAGATGGTCGATGCCGGCTACCTGGGACGCAAGAGTGGCCGCGGTTTTTATAATTATGAAGAGTAGATAAAGTGGTGATTCGGCCTGCTTGACAGACCTTATCGACGGATATGACTAAAAATATTTTACAGGCTTATTAATTACCGTTGTAATACCGACTTTCGGATTCGACATTATCCAGCTTTTAACCGAAGATAGCCTGTCGATAAAGTCCATAATAAAATTGCTTGCCATATATGAGCCAGAAGGATCAAGACACAACGCTAGACACCTTTCCGAAGCTGTTACACAGTCACGCGAAGCTGCGTCCCGATCAGGATGCAATCCGCGAGAAAGACCTGGGTATCTGGCAATCCTGGACCTGGGCTGAAGCCGCGGCTGAAATTCGCGCCCTCGCCTGTGGCCTGGCGAGCCTCGGACTACAGCGTGGCGACAAGCTCGCCATTATCGGCGACAACCGCCCCCGGCTTTACTGGGGCATGACCGCGGCCCAGGCCCTGGGAGCGGTGCCGGTGCCGCTTTACCAGGACGCGGTGGCCGATGAAATGGCCTATGTACTCGACAATGCCGACGTCAAGATGGCGCTGGTCGAGGACCAGGAACAGGTCGACAAGATGCTCGAGGTGCGTGATCGTTGCCCCCGGGTCGAACACGTAATTTTCGATGAAACGCGCGGCCTGCGCCACTACGAACACGCGTTTCTGCATGACTTCGAAAAGGTTCAGCAGATCGGCGTCGAATTTGATCACGATCATCCCGATTTTTATGATCAACAGGTGGCCGCCGGTGCCGGTGCCGACGTTTCGATCATGCTTTATACCTCGGGCACCACCGGTCATCCCAAGGGTGTCGTGCTGTCCAACGACAACGTCATTATCACCGCGCGTAACGGAGTTATTCGAGAAGGTCTGACTTCACATGAAGAAGTGCTCGCCTACCTGCCGATGGCCTGGGTCGGGGACAACCTGTTTTCTTACGCGCAGTCTTACGTCGCCGGATTTTGTGTCAGCTGTCCGGAAGACGCGACCACGGTGGCCAACGACTTGCGCGAGATCGGGCCCACTTATTATTTTGCGCCGCCGCGAGTTTATGAAAATATGCTCACCCAGGTGATGATCCGCATGGAGGATGCCGCCAGTATCAAGCGCGATATCTTTCACTACTTCATGGAGCATGCACGCAAGGTCGGGGTCAAGATTCTCGATGGCAAACCCGTATCGCTCAGGGATTCGCTGCTTTACAAGCTCGGCAATGTCCTCGTCTACGGTCCGCTCAAAGACGTACTCGGTTTGAAACGCATCAAGCTCGCCTATACCGCCGGCGAAGCCATTGGCCCCGAACTGTTCGACTTCTATCGCTCGCTCGGTATCAATATCAAGCAACTTTACGGGCAAACCGAATGCATGGTTTTAATCTGCGTGCAACCCGACGGTGAAGTCTATCCCGATACCGTTGGCACCCCGGCCATCGATGTCGAAATCAAGATCGACGACAATGGCGAAATCATGTATCGCAGCCCCGGCGTATTCCAGTCTTATTACAAGAACCCGGAATCTACCGCGAGCACCAAGACCGAGGATGGCTGGGTGCATACCGGCGATGCCGGCTTTTTCGATGACAACAATGGCCATTTGAAAATCATCGATCGCGCCAAGGATGTCGGCAAGCTCAATGACGGCACTCTGTTCGCACCCAAGTATATTGAAAACAAGCTCAAGTTCTTCGCCTTCGTCAAGGAAGCCGTGGTCTTCGGTAACAACCGCGACTTCAGCACCGCATTCATCAATATCGACCTCGATGCGGTCGGTAACTGGGCCGAACGGCGCAACATGGCCTACTCGGGCTACATTGACCTCGCCGGGCAGGACGAGATCTATCAGTTAATCAAGGAATCCATCAACAAGGTGAACCAGGACCTGGCGCAGGACAGTCGACTCGGTAATTCACAGGTACGGCGCTTTTTGATTCTGCACAAGGAACTCGACGCCGATGACGGCGAACTGACCCGTACGCGCAAGGTGCGGCGTAATTTTGTCGGCGAGCGCTACGATGACCTGATCGATGCGCTCTACTCGCAGCAAAGCGAATGCCACGTCAAGACCGAGGTAAGCTTCGAAGACGGTCGCATCGGCACGCTCGAGGCCGACGTCAAGATATGGGACGCCGACACCTACCCGGTAAAAACTGTGACCCAGGAAGCCGCGGCATGAATGAGCGCGCTATCGGAGCGGAAATCCTCAAGGTCGAAGACATAAGCCTTTCTTTCGGCGTGATGAAGGTGCTGGACAACATCAGCTTTGATATCAGGCAGGGTGAGATTCGTTCGATTATCGGTCCCAATGGTGCAGGCAAAAGCTCGATGCTCAATGTCATCAACGGTTTTTACCATCCGCAGCAAGGTTCGATTACTTTCAAGGGCGAAACCCGCAAGCAGATGGCCCCGCATGTCGCCGCGAGCCACGGTATCGCACGTACATTTCAGAACATTGCCCTGTTCAAGGGTATGTCTACGCTCGACAACATCATGACCGGGCGTAACCTGAAGATGAAAACCAACCTCTTCTGGCAGGCGCTGCATATCGGCCCGGCGCGTGCCGAGGAACTGGAAAATAGAGAGGCGGCGGAAAAAATCATCGACTTTCTCGACATCCAGGCGATTCGCAAGAAACCGGTCGGTAAGCTACCCTACGGCCTGCAAAAACGGGTCGAACTGGGTCGCGCGCTCGCCGCGGAGCCGGAGTTACTGCTGCTCGACGAACCCATGGCCGGAATGAACAGCGAAGAGAAGGAAGACATGTGTCGTTTCGTGCTCGACGTCAATTCCGAATTCGGTACTACGATCGCGCTGATCGAACATGATATGGGCGTGGTCATGGATTTATCGGACCGCGTACTGGTACTCGATTACGGCAAGCAACTCGCGGACGGCGAACCTGATGAGGTTCGCAACAACCAGGCTGTGATCGACGCTTATCTCGGGGTACCGCATGAATAGGACAACAGGGTCATGACCTTTTTTATCGAAGTAGTTCTTAGCGGGCTGATGGCAGGGGTCATGTATTCGCTGGTAGCGCTTGGATTCGTGCTGATCTTCAAGGCCTCCGGCATATTCAATTTCGCCCAGGGCGTGATGGCGTTGTTCGCCGCGCTGACCCTGGTCGGGCTGATGGAAAAATTCGGTTTCCCTATCTGGCTGGCGATCATCGGCACCATAGCGGTGATGATTGTGCTGGCCTGGCTGATCGAACGTGTCATGCTGCGCCACCTGGTCAACCAGGAGCCGATCATCCTGTTCATGGCGACCATCGGGCTCGCCTACGTGCTCGAGGGCATGGGCGATATCCTGTGGGGTTCGGATGTCAAGCTGCTCGATCTCGGCATCCCGCAGGGCGCCTCTGACTGGATGCTGGACAGCTTTGATATCTATATCGAAAAACTGGAAGTTTTCGCCGCGGCTACGGCCGCTATCATGGTCGCCTTCCTGGCCGTGTTTTTCCAGAAGACCCGCATCGGCCGCGCTCTGCGCGCGGTGGCGGATGACCATCAGGCGGCACTGTCGGTCGGCATTTCATTACATACCATCTGGGTTATCGTCTGGTCGGTTGCCGGCATCGTCGCGCTGGTCGCGGGCATCATGTGGGGCTCCAAGTCCGGCGTTCAATTCTCACTGTCGCTGATTGCGCTCAAGGCTTTGCCGGTATTGATACTCGGTGGCTTCACCTCGGTGCCGGGCGCCATCATCGGCGGCATGATTATCGGTGTCGGAGAAAAGGTCGCAGAAGTCTATGTTGGTCCATTTGTCGGTGGCGCGATCGAAAACTGGTTTGCCTACATGCTGGCACTGGTGTTTTTACTGTTCCGCCCGCAGGGATTGTTCGGCGAAAAGATTATAGAGCGGGTGTAATAGATGATTTACCGAGAAACCGGCCAGTTCAAGGCGAACTACCAGGATGACCAGGCACTGTTCTCGATCGACCAGGATCGCTACGTCATTTTCGGGATCTTGTTTATCACCTTTGCCGTCGTGCCCTATCTGTTGAACCAGTACTGGCTCAACGCAATCCTGCTGCCCTTCCTGATTTACTCGCTGGCGGCGCTCGGACTGAACATCTTAACCGGCTACTGTGGCCAGCTTTCGCTTGGCACCGGGGCCTTCATGGCGGTCGGCGCATTTTCAGTGTACAAACTGATGGTCGCATTTCCCGAACTGGGATTCATCCCAATGGTGCTGCTATCGGGATTGATTACCGCCGCGGTCGGCACGCTGTTTGGCCTGCCATCGCTGCGCATCAAGGGGTTTTACCTGGCTGTAGCCACGCTGGCAGCGCAGTTTTTCCTGATCTGGTTGTTCAACAAGGTCGGCTGGTTTTTCAATTACAGCGCGTCGGGCATGATCAACGCGCCGCCGATGACAATATTCGGTGTCATAGTGACCGGCCCGGAAGCGAACGGGGTCGCCAAGTACTACCTGGTCGCCGCTTTCGTCGCGGTGTTCGCGCTGGTGGCGAAGAATATTGCGCGTGGCCGCATCGGCCGTAACTGGATGGCGATCCGCGACATGGATATTGCCGCCGAACTGATCGGGGTGCGCCCATTGATTGCCAAGTTGTCGGCATTTGCGGTATCGTCATTTTACATCGGCATGGCCGGCGCACTGTACTTTGCCGTTTGGCTGGGATCCGCTGAACCCACGGAAGCGTTTGATATTAATCAATCCTTCCTCGTGCTGTTCATGATTATCATCGGTGGTCTGGGCTCGGTGCTGGGTTCGTTTCTCGGCGCCGCATTCCTGGTGATACTGCCGATCATGCTGAAAAACATACTGGTCGATGGTTTTGGCACTGACAGCGCATTGTCGGCGCATATTGAAATAATCACCGTCGGCGTACTGATTATTGGATTTCTGATTGTCGAACCGCACGGGCTGGCACGCCTGTGGCGGATCGCCAAGGAAAAAATGCGCCTGTGGCCATTCCCCTATTAACGGGTGGATCAGCTGACGGCGTATGACTTAAAATGTAGTTTCGCAATACAACCGGAGGAAGTAAGTAAAATGAGAAAATTAACCAGAACAATCGTGGCCGCGCTGTTGGCGGTACCACTGATTTCCGGTGTCGCCAGCGCGTACGAGCTGGTCATGCCGACCCTTGATTATCGAACCGGCCCCTATGCACCGAACGGCATTCCCTTCGCCAACGGCTACGGGGATTACCTCAACATGCTCAACGAACGCGATGGCGGCATCAACGGCGCACGTATCAGCCTGTTGCCCTGTGAAACCGGGTACAACACCAAGAAGGGTGTCGAATGTTACGAAAATCTGAAAGGTGAAGGCCAATCGGGAGCACTCGTATTCCAGCCGCTTTCTACCGGCATCACCTACCAGCTGATCCCCAAGGCCAGCGTCGATGAAATTCCGATTTTCTCGATGGGTTACGGTCGTACCTCCGCCGCCAACGGCAAGATATTCCCCTGGGTATTCAACTTCCCGGCGACCTACTGGAGCCAGGCAACCGTGTTCGTACAGTACATCGGCGAAAAAGAAGGTGGCATGGAAAACCTGAAGGGCAAGAAGATCGCATTGGTTTACCACAACTCGGCTTACGGCAAGGAACCGATCCGCACGCTGGAGAAAGCGGCAGAAAAATTCGGTTTCGAATTCATGGCGCTACCGGTAGATCATCCGGGCCAGGAACAAAAGTCGACCTGGCTGCAGATCCGTCGCGAAAAACCGGACTGGGTAATGATGTGGGGCTGGGGCGTCATGAACCAGGTCGCGATCAAGGAAGCGGCGTCAATCCGCTACCCGATGGATCATTTCATCGGCGTCTGGTGGTCAGGCTCTGAAAACGACGTATTGCCAGCCGGCGCAGCCGCTGACGGTTACCTGTCAGGTGCATTCCACCAGCCTGGTGACAACTTCGGTGCCCACGACGACATCAAGAAACACGTCTACGACAAGGGCATGGGGCTGGGCGACCGCGATCGCATCGGCGAAGTGCTTTACAACCGGGGCCTGGTGGCCGCGATGTGGACATCCGAGGCGATTCGCAAGGCGATGGAAATTCACGGCACCAACGAAATCAAGGGCATACACGTACGTGACGGTTTCGAGGCGCTCGAAGTCGACGAAGCACGCCTGAAGGAACTCGGCCTGGCTAACTTTACCATTCCGGTCAAGGTTACCTGTGAGAATCACGAAGGCCCAGGTCAGGTGGCATTACAGCAATGGGATGCTAAGGCCAAGAAATGGAGCCTGGTCAGCGGCTTTTACGAGCCCTTGCGTGACATCACCGGCCCGCTGATTGCCGAGGATTCGTCCCAGTATGCGGCGGAAAACAACGTCACCGAACGCAGCTGTAACTAGGCTGCAGCAAAGCAACATCAGGATAAAGAGACGTGACTGAAGCGGCCGCATTAACCGACAACAAAATCTTGTTGTCGGTTAATAACATCGAAGTCATTTACGATCATGTCATCCTGGTGTTGAAAGGCGTATCGCTCGAAGTTCCCGAGCAGGGCATCGTCGCCCTGCTCGGGGCTAACGGTGCGGGAAAGTCCACCACGTTGAAGGCGATTTCCACCCTGCTGCGCGCCGAGCGTGGCGACATTACCAAGGGCAGTATCGAATTCGAGGGTAACCGTATCGACACGCTCAGTTCTGCCGAACTGGTAAAGCGGGGTGTTATCCAGGTAATGGAAGGCCGGCACTGCTTCGAACATCTTACCGTCGAGGAAAATCTGCTCACCGGTGCCTACACGCGACGCGATGGCGGCGCCGCGATTCAACATGACCTCGAACTGGTTTACAGTTATTTTCCGCGCCTGCAAAGTCGCCGGCGCGCACAGGCCGGATACACCTCGGGCGGCGAACAGCAAATGATCGCCATCGGACGCGCTCTGATGTCACGACCCAAAATGATATTGCTCGACGAACCATCGATGGGCCTGGCCCCTCAACTGGTGGAAGAAATATTCGAAAATGTCGCCCGTCTCAACCAGGACGAGGGCGTTACCTTCCTGCTGGCCGAGCAAAACACCAATATTGCGCTGCGTTATGCCAACCATGGCTATATCCTCGAAAACGGTCGCGTGGTGCTCGACGGCAGCGCCAGCGAGCTGCGTGAGAATACTGACGTCAAGGAGTTCTATCTCGGCATCAGCGAGGGCGAGCGGGTCAACTTCCGCGAGGTAAAACATTATCGCCGCCGCAAACGCTGGCTGACCTGAACTGTCACACCATCCCCCGTATCTTGTCATTCCCGCGCAAGCGGGAATCTTATAACATGGCGTCTTGACGAGATCCCCGCTTGCGCGAGGATGACATGACCTGGAACAACCGGAACCAAAGATGAGTGAATTCTACGATAACCTGGAAACACGCAGCGCCGACGAGCGCACCGCGGCACAGTTCGCGGCGATACGTGAGCAGATAGTCCACGTACAGATCAATACCCCGGCTTACGCCAGAACACTGCAGGATATCGATGCCGGCAAGATTACCGATGCCCTGTCATTCAGTGCCTTGCCGTTGACCCGAAAATCGGAACTGATCGAATTACAGCAGGCGCAGCGTCCCTTCGGCGGTTACACCGCGAACAACACGGCGCCGCATTCCCATGTATTTGCCTCTCCCGGCCCGATTTACGAACCGGGATTTGATGTCACCGACTTCTGGCGCTTCGCGCGCGCGCTCTACGCCAGCGGTTTTCGTGCCGGCGACCTGGTGCACAATTGTTTCAGTTACCATTTCACCCCTGCGGGCCAGATGTTTGATAGCGCCGCACAGGCGCTTGGTTGTGCGGTGATTCCCGCGGGGGTCGGGCAAACCGAATTACAGGTGCAAACGATTGCCGACCTCGGCCCCAATGCATACGCCGGCACACCCTCCTTCCTGAAAATCATTCTCGAACGCGCCGACGAACTCGGCAGTGACGTCAGTTCGATCAACAAGGCGATGGTCAGTGGCGAGGCTTTGCCGCCACCACTACGGGCCGATTTTGTCGAGCGTGGGATACGCGTGCAACAGTGCTATGGCACCGCCGACCTCGGTCTGATTGCGTACGAATCCAGCGCCCAGGAAGGCCTGATAATCGACGAGGGCGTATACCTTGAAATTGTTCGCCCCGGGACCGGTGAACTGGTCGACGCAGGCGAAGTCGGTGAAGTCGTGGTGACCAACCTGGGACGGAAATATCCCCTGATCCGTTTCGCCACCGGCGATTTGTCGGCCTACCTGCCGGGTGGTAGTCCCTGCGGACGCAGCAACCAGCGCATCAAGGGCTGGATGGGCCGGGCCGATCAAACCGCGAAGGTAAGGGGCATGTTCATCCACCCCGAACAGGTCGACCGGGTTGTCAAACGCCATGCTGAAATTTCGAAAGCGCGACTGGTCATAGACTGGGTCGAGCAAACCGATCAGCTAACCCTGCAATGTGAAGCTGCCAGCGCCGATGCATCACTGACAGATGCCATCGCCGACAGCATCAGGTCGATTTGCAAGCTGCGAGGCGAGGTCGAGATTGTCGCCGTGGGCAGTCTGCCGAACGACGGCAAGGTCATCGACGATATCCGCCAGTACGAATAGGCAGTCGCAATCTCAAGTCTATGAAGGCACATCGTTTTCTTGAAAATGTCCGCGTAATAGATCTGTCCCAGTATATTCCCGGGCCTTTCGCCACCCGCCAGCTTGCCGATCTCGGCGCTGACGTAATCAAAATTGAACCGCCCGGCGGCGACCCGATGCGATTTTTCATGCACGGTGATACGGACGAGTTGTCGCCTGTTTATCGACACATCAATCGCGGCAAGCGCATCTGCAAGCTGGACCTTAAATCCGCCACGGACAAACAGTTGTTGCGCGAGCTGATAAAGGATGCCGATATATTGCTTGAGTCCTTTCGTCCCGGCGTACTGGCTCGCCTTGGTTTCGGTCGTGATGAGCTCGATCAAATCAACCCCGGAATGATTCATTGTGCCCTGTCAGGCTACGGGCAGAACGGACCTTACGCGTTACGCGCCGGCCACGATATCAACTATAACGCGCTGAGCTCCCAGTCGATCGTCAGCGGCAGCGCGCACAGGCCAATCATCGGTTACCCACCGATCGCCGATCATGCCGCGGCGATGCAGGCGAGCGTCGCCATGCTCGCCGCCCTGCACGCCAGGGGACACAATCCCGGCAGTATCTATCTCGACATCAGCATCGCCGAATCGATTATGAGCTGGCAGTATCTACCTATATTGACCTATGCGGAGGAGCGCGCTACATCGATACTTAACGGCGGCGCTGCCTGTTACAACATTTATCAATGCGCCGACGGGCAATTCATCAGCCTCGGTGCGATCGAAACCGGGTTCTGGAAAAACTTCTGCGACGCACTGCAACAACCGCAATGGATAACCCGTCAGTATGCATCCATGCCGCAACAGGCGTTGATCGCCGAGGTCGCCGAATACATTTCGCGGCATCCCCTGGATTACTGGCACCAGTTGCTGGACGCGGTCGATTGCTGTTACGCCCCGCTACTCACGCCCGGACAATTATCAACGAACCGGCAAATCCAGGCGCGTGGTTCGTTAGCGGAATCCGGCCCGAACTATCCGGGATGGATAAACGATGCAGTCGTTGAAACCGACGCTTCGATAACCGAAATCGAACATCCCCAATCGCTGAGCTGGCGCTCGAACACAACCGGCTAGATTGACCATCCACCTAAGGACACTCCCAGTTATCAGGTCATTTACCTGCAATTAATTATTAATAGGTAATAAAAATTTTAGATAGGATGCCAGCCGTGTTTTGGGAGCTGTTGATTTATCCAGAATTAGATCTGCGAATTTATATGGCGCAGGTTTGTTTTTCTACTTGGTCTAGAAAGAATGATAGTAAAGTCGGTATCGTCTTGTGAGATAGCGTAAATTCCAGAGGCCGCAAGCAAGCCTTTTACTGAATAGGCACCTGCTCCTATTTTTAAGCGTGTATTTGGACTTATGTACGCTTCGTGGCAGGGAACAAACTTGCCGCCCTTTTCGACAAAGGTGCCATTGGTTGAGCACAGGTCTCGAATTCTGATCATGCCATCGACGAATGTAATCTTGGCGTGCGATCTACTGACGGATGAATCATGAATTCGAATTTGGCCGGCTCTGCCAATTATGTAAGTCCGGCCATCCATGAACCCGGAACTGGTGTACTTACTAGTCACTCTATTGTCTCTCTTCGGTATTTCTAGCACTCTGACGGTGCTTATGTAGCAAAAATATCATTAGAGACCTTCCATAGCAATTTCTATTTATCACGCTAAGTATCAGCATAGTGGCCAACTTATAGAGTGCCGTAACAGATTGCGTTTTATATTTATGGGTCGAAAATCGCCGCTGATGTATCGACTTCCAGCATCTGATCTCGCCAAAAGAGACG
>JBATHL010000469.1:0-5676 GCA_049666745.1 Gammaproteobacteria bacterium | reverse complement strand
ATGAAACTCCATGCAAAGTGGCGAGCCTCCCAAATAAATGTTACCTGACACCCATTCTCTTGGACAAAACTGCATTTACAATGATTAGGATCAACTCCGATCGAGTTGCTTGAGATAAATTTGTTCTATGAAAACGAATATGTCGAATCCGATTCAGCAGGTGCTGGAGGCCGAACGGGAAGCGAAGCAGAGGATAGAACTCGCGCAGCGTGAAGCCGGGGCGGCGGTAAGTGATGCTCGTCCAACGGCCAAGCAGTTGCTAAAGCGTAATGAGCGGCGCACACAACAAGCACTGGCGGGTTATGAAAAGAAACAGAAACAATTGACAGAAGTCGAGGCCAGGCGATTACGCCGGGAGGCTAGCGCTGAACTGAAGCATGCCCAAACCAGGGTTGACGAGAATTTTGAGGCCCTGGTCGATGATACTTTCTATGCCTTCTGGCCTAAATGAAAACCTTTGATCACTGCTGAACTACAGGTAAACGTCGAATTGAAGGAGCCGCAAGGTCAGCTTCGAGTAAGCAGGTATACTGTCCCCGAAATTCTCCAGGTTTTTTTAATGGGTCTGCTTTTTCTTTATCGAATATCCCTTGGGTAATAATACAAAAAGCTCCCCTTGCTGCTTCATCAGGCCTGCCATTTTTTCAGCCTCGTCTCCTCTGCCCCAAAAAACATCCGCGCGAATATGGCCTTTGATGGCGCCACCGGTGTCCTGCGCCAGCATGAGCTTGTTGAGCGGCGACTGTTGTGCATTCGGCAGTGTGGTCTGCAACCATACCGGTGCGCCTAAAGGAATCACATTACGATCTACCGCAATACTGCGTTCGGGTGTCAGCGCTACGTTGAGAGAGCCAACCGGTCCGTCTGCCTGGGCGTCTTTTAGTTCGAAAAATATATAACTCGGGTTCTTCGAGAGAACCTCGTTCATTCGGGTTGGGTTCGACTTTAACCAGTCCTTGATTGTAAACAGCGTGACATCTTCTTTGTCCAGCTCCCCCATTTCAATCAAAACCCTGCCTATGGATTGATAAGGGTGGCCATTTTGCCCGGCATAGCCCACCGCTACCGTGGAACCATCCGTGAGCTGAACTCGTCCTGAACCCTGGACATGCAGGAAAAACTGGTCCACTAAACTGTTCACCCACAAAATCTCCATACCCTGAAGCAAATCCTGATCGTCATCCAGTCGCGCGCGATCGTAGTAAGGCACTACTTTGTTTCCATCGAGCTTGCCACGCAAACGAAGGTTCTTCAGCTGCGGATAAATACGACCAAGATCAATAATCAATAAATCCTTTGGAACACCATATAGCGGATAGCGGAATTCCTCAGACCGATCCCAACTGCCTTTTAACAAAGGCTCGTAGTAGCCGGTGATCAATCCCTCGGTTTCACCACCCTCCGCGTAGACCGGCCGAACGTCGAAATTTGATTCAAAGAAATCTCTGACTTCAGCATCGCTCAGGTCCCCGCTACTTTTTGCGAGGAGGCAGACTCCTTGCCATTGTTCGTGTCTGAGTTTTTGGCAGCTCTTTAGAAATCCGTCCCACACGTCACTTTGATTGTCCGATGCCCAGCTCTGCAGACTTGACCATTCTACCGGGTCACCTATTCCGGGCGGTCGCGTTGTACACGCGCTCACCATTAATATACAGAATACGATAATCGGCAGGGATTTATGCATGGCGAGATTGTATCTTAGATTTCTATTGATTAGTTATTGCCTGGTAAAAGGATACACACCAGGTCTAATTCGAGACATGCGTGTTATTTCCTTGTTTTAATCGTGGTCTACCCCCTGTTACCCTGTCCACGGAATTCAAAAATGGTGGATAGAAAGCATGGGCAGCGTTAAAACTAACAAAGATCTCATTAAGATAACCATACCCGCCAGGCATGCTAAAGCAGCATTTGTAAGAAAGCGGCAACACATCAAAGTCATCAATACTCATGGTACTCAGGTTGTCGATTGCTGGGCATTAAATGCCGACAATATGACCGAGTTCATGTCTATGGAACATTGCCGTGTTTCGCTGGAAAGCGTAATCCCGCGAAAAGGCAATACGATGGTGACCAATAGACGGCGACCGATTTTGAAAATCCTCGAAGATTCAGCCGCTGGAACCCATGACACGCTATTGGCCGCTTGCGACCGCTACCGCTATGAATTGCTGGGGTGTAAGGAATATCACCGCAATTGTACTGATAATTTTTGGGAGGCAATGGTCGAGATCGGCTGCAAACCCGTGGAATTACCGTCACCTTTTAACCTGTGGCAAAACACGCCAGTAGAACCCGATGGTACGATTAAGCCCAATCCTCCGGTGACCAGAAAAGGGGATTACATTGTAATGCGCGCAGAAATGGATTTGGTGATATGCCTGTCGGCCTGCCCGCAGGATATTACTTCAATTTGTGGTAACAAACCGCGCAATGCGCATTTCGAAATAGTTTAGTATCAGGCAATTGGCTCAATACCAGGCAGTTTTGTACTTATCGCAGGGGATGTTGCCATGAGCGTGACTGGCTGCTTTCTCTAAAGGAGACGCTCAGGATACTGGGGCAGGAGGCAATCTCCGGCCAATATCGGTCGCTTATAATCATCAGACTATGGGGCATATTTTATTCTTAAAGTTTGTAATACGTAGTCTCATAGGTCGCCAGCAATAAGCCTGATTGAGTGTATACTTGCCTCGGTTAATGTTGACGGAAACCGAGGGTAAAATATGGTTCTTGTTAAGCGGCTTGTGCTTGATGTGCTCAAACCCCACCAACCGAACGCGCTTGAATTTTCACAAGCCCTTGCCAAAGCGGGTGGTGATTATCGGGTCTGCACCACGGTACTCGAGGTTGACGAAAATACCGAAACACTGCAGGTCGTCGTCGAAGGGGATGCCATCAATTTCGACGCGGTACAGTCTGGTATCAGCGACCTGGGCGGTTCGCTGCACAGTATCGACGAGGTTGAGGTTCAAGGCGAGCCGCAAGCTGGTTAGGTTTATGAACCTGCTGGAACAAACCCGGTTTCTGCTGCGCATCACTCGCACCCACGACATCATGCGACGCTATTTTGTCGTCAATGGATTCGACGGCGCTCTGACCATGCTGGGGCTCATCATAGGCTTTCTGGTCAGTGGCGCAACCGGCTTATCGGTGATCATCAACGTTTGCCTGGGCGCGGCCATTGCGCTCGGCGTGAGCGGTGTCAGCAGCGCCTACGTCAGTGAGGTCGCGGAGCGGAAACGCGCGCTTGGAAAACTCGAAGATGCGATGATCACCGACCTGCGTGACAGTGCTCATGGCGAGGCCGCGCGGGGAGTGCCGCTACTGATAGCGCTCGTCAACGGTTTTGCGCCACTAGCCATATCTCTCCTGATCCTGATACCACTGTTGGCAGCCAATGCCGGTTTTGCCTTGCCGGTATCGCCGCTTTACGCAGCGGTGGCAATCGCGCTGCTGCTGATATTCCTGCTCGGTGTTTTTCTTGGCAGCATCGCGGGCGTATCGTGGCTGCGTAGCGGGATTCAGACCCTGCTTGTCGCAATCTTGACAGCAGCTCTCATCTACCTTTTTGCCGGCTATTGACAATCGTGTCATCAGGAAACAGACCCCGTATCGAATTATATATGATCTGGGGGAGTCTGAATTGGGTCGTTTTCTGCCGCTGATCAATCAAGTTTGAGCATCTGTTTTCTTGATTTTATGTAAAGGTAATGTAAGTTATGGCTAAAGCTACAGTAATGTCGAATATCAGGTATTTTGTTGGTATATAGTCTTGTAACTGTTTGTTTTTATAGCTTTAATTATTTATTTAAATCAATAACTTAACAGGGCGATTCGGCAAACCGGAGGAAGTGGCGTCCGCCACGCTGTGGCTTTGCTCTGAAGGGGCCGCGTTTACCATCGGGCACGCGCTGGCCGTCGATGGTGGTCGCCTGATCTGAGACGCGTGAAGCCTGTTCGAAGATAATTCCAGTTGCGGGCACGGCATACCTGACAGGCAATAAAACGAATCAACCGCTACGAACGCAATAAGTATCCTGTCCGCGGAAAAGGGGTAGAGCTAATGCGCCCGGGAGAAACGAGCGGCAGGACTGGATTACTGCTGGCTGGAAACGCGCTTTTTGGGAAATTGCTTTTTCACTTTGAGCAAGGTTTTCGCACCCTTGTCCAGAACCAGGCGGCCTTCGGATAAGAGTTTTTCTCCGTTGCCCTCGTAATATTTCCACCAGAGCACCCAACCCGCGATCGGTATCCCGAGAGCAATAAACAATCCAAGCGGGCTCAGGAAGAACCAGCGGTTAAATACCAGTGCCCACAACAAGGGCCAGGCCAGGGAAATCCCGATCCATGTGCGTATTAACGTGATATCGAACATGACACTCTCCAACGAATTGTCACGCACATAATGATAACCGAGCTTGACCCCGAATACGGGATTGACGGTGTGAAATTGTTTGCCATCGTTTAGTGGACTATTTCTTAGTGGACTATTTCGGCAGATTCCGGAGGCAGCCTACCTTTTTGCCCGTCGTCTTGAGGTCGATATGGGCGTGCTGTCTGCGGCATTCGCTTATTCGCCTGGAGAGAAACAGGTATACTGTCCCCCCGAAATAGTATTGCAGGAGAGGAGCGTGGAACGTACCCCGCTGTTGGCCGATCTGGAAAGAGCCCTCGATCTCTTGCAGCAGGTCGAAGAAAGCAGGCTGGATTTCGTCCCTGACCCGCATGTCTCCAGCGACATTCGCGAGCTAACAGGGCTGGAGGCCTATCCGGTAGATTCGCACCTGGCGAATCTGCAGGCCAGGATCGAGGCCGTCGTAAAAGCGGGGAGTCAGCTGGAGGCGCGCGACCCCTCCGATTATGTGTCGAAGCTTATCGTCGCGTGCGTAAGGCTCGCCCCGCCGAGCGACGATTGACGACATTTTGCTGGCAGTTACCTGGTGTGCTTGTTGGCTAGCTGTCCAGGGGTCGAAACAGGGATACCGGGGGAACCTCATTGTGTCTCCGGAATTCCTCAGAGGATTGAAAAATATTGAGTAGCTCGATTCATTCCGACGCGACAAACACGGTTCGCATCAGTGCAAGGCGTTTTGAGCAATCACCATACTTCGACTGTTATGTGAATCCAGAAACCGTTCTCGGCGTTGCCGCGGGCCGGTACTACGAGGCTTCCAATGGAGAGGATCCAGTAGAAACTTACTGGAACCTGAGAAGAAAAGCAGTCCTGTACGATGTGCCGGAGAAACCCTGGTAAATTGAAGGGCCTGATGCGGTGCCTTTCCTGGAAAGAATTTTCGCGCGGCGGATAGGTAATTTGCGGGAAGGGCGTGGCCGTTATGCCATTGCATGTACGCCTGATGGCGGTACGTTTATGGACGGTATTCTTTTCAAAATGGAAGAAAACCGTTTTTGGTATGTGCAGCCTGACGGTGCCCTCGAGGCCTGGCTCATTGCGCACAGTGACGGGTTTGAGATAAAAATTTCTGATCCGGAATCACGTGTACTGCAAATTCAGGGCCCTAACTCGATGAAGATCATGGCAGACGCGACTGCTGGTGCCATTGATGAAAGCATGAAGTACTTCGATTCAGGTTTCTACGATATCGGGGGCCAGGAATTGTATGTTTCGCGCACAGGCTGGACCGGTGAGCTGGGCTATGAAGTATATTCCGC